>JADHXC010000018.1 GCA_016783135.1 Dehalococcoidales bacterium
CATGGACCAGTTACCTGGTCCATGCACTTCTTCGAATGCGGGTTACTACTATCGCCTGTTCAGGCTCATCTTGCTGTAGCAATCGCTACAATATACCGGTCTGCCTTCACGGGGCTGGAACGGTACTTCGGTGTCTTTGCCACACTGGGCACACACCGCGGGGAACATCTGTCGCTGGCTCCTGAAACCGTAGCCACCAGTACTCTGGCGGTTCGCTTTCCTTGCCTCACGACAGGAGGGACAGCGCTTGGGGTCGTTCTCGTATCCCTTGGAAGCAAAGAACTCCTGTTCCTCAGCGCTGAACGTGAAAGTGGCGCCACAATCGAAGCATGTTATGGTCCTGTCTTCGTAGGCCATGGATGACCTCCTCTCTTATATACTCGGTAAGAGTTTCGGTCATCTGACACTTGTGTATGTACCCGTTGGGATGTAACTTGAGGGTTGAATTAGTATGCAATAACCTACTCTAAAACCTATTTTGCATTATACAGCAAATAAACCTACAATGCAACACAAGCAGCGATTCCTGGCCAGCCGATATCATGTCGAGGGAAACTGTTCTCCCGGTTACTCGTCTTCAGCCGGTGAAGGTTCTTCCTCAGGTTCAACTACTTCTTCTGCTATCACGGGTTCTTCTATCTCCGCCATCTGCCGCAGTATGACTCTCACGACAACAAGCTCGGCGTCATCCTGGACCGCGACGTCCTCATCGACTTTAATATCTTTTACCCGCAGGACCTGCTCAGGCTCTGAGAGAGAACTGACATCCAGGTCCAGACTACCCGGCATACTGGCCGGAAGACACTCGACAGCCAGCGTATTCAGCTCCTGCACTATCATGTGATCTCTCGATTTTAAGATTGGTGCTTCCCCTACCAGGATAAGAGGCACGTCTATCTTCACCAGCTCTTTCATACTGACCTGAAAGAAATCCACATGGAGCAGCCCGCCTCTTACCGGCTCTCGGTGGACTCCACGGACTACGACTGGTCTTGGCTGGTTTTCCCCATGTATTTTGATGTTGATAAGCCTTGTCTGTCCCGCTCTGGATAATGTCTGTTGCAGACTTGTGGCATCGCACTGCAAGGCTAGTGACTCGATACCATGGCCAAAAAGATGAACAGGCATAATACCCTGGCGACGCAGGAATCTGACTTCCTTTCCCAGCATCTCCCGACGAGTGGTTTCCAGTTCTATACTCTCCATTCAGTCCCTCCTCCAGAGTTCAAGCCCCGGGATGCTACAGCACGTTGTAACAAACTCATATACATCTCGTTAACAAGACGGAATAATGATTCATGCTGAACGGGCAGTCCGTTTCGTTCGAGTTCCCGGTGCCATCAGCAGGACAATAATAGACGGGAGAAACGGTTTCCCTATCTCCGGTCTTGACCCGATGACGCGACCGAGCGTCTGTTCAAGTATACCACGAACCCCTGCCTGTGCGAAATGTGAACAGGATATTGGACCGAATATTCGGCCACAGTCCAAGTTTCAGACCGGTCACAATCAGAGAGAGGGGGCACTTGCTATCTGAGGCTCTTACCGGCTGAACTAGCCCAGTCTACCGGCGCTCTGCAGCGTGTCAGCCACGTCCTTCATGCCCAGTTCTTCCAGTCTGGCTCTGGCGGGCCAACCGGTGCTGATGTCCCAGTCGCGTACCCCGTAGTACCTGTCTTTGAGGGCTTCCCACTGGTCTCTGTCCAGTGGTGCAGCCAGGGATTCGGCCCCACTGATGAGTTTCTCAAACCAGGGCTGGCCGATGTCATCATCTTCTCTACGGCGGTCCTCCCTCAAGACCATTATTGCCCGGCGCAGCGCCCAGATTCTCTCTCCCGCTTCCCATAGCTTGTCCACGCTGTAATCAATCCCGGTAATTGCGGACAGGACCTGGCTTTCAAAGATTCTCACGTCCATGTTGGGTGGATGGTAGTACGTGCTGGGCGAGCTGGCGTAATCGCAGATCGGGAGGGAGTTCTTCAGTTGCTGGTGGTTCTGGACCCAGGCAGTCTGGTATTCGGTGTCCTCGTACATATTCGTCTTGGTGGCGCCGCGCCAGTCTCCACCTGGGACCCCAAAGTGCTCTGCGATGTTGGCGTACGGACCAAAACCGGACTGGTAATCATGACAGGAGCTCCACGGGTCCCTGGTATCGGTAGCCCAGTGCAGTGCCGAGCCAACACATTCAATATGATGGGCCGTATAGCCCCTGGCCGGATATCGCTCTTGATACAGGTCCATAGCCCTTTGGCCTAGCTGCTCTGCCGCTCTGCCCACGCCCTGGGACAGCAGGCTGGTCCCATCGGCTATTCCGTTCAGCAGCTCCGTAAGGAATTGATGGTGAGCTTTCTGCCCGCCGTACTCCCGTTGCCCGGCATTGTCTATCTGTGGAATAGTTGATAAGCCAAAGTCCTTTTTAGTGGCAGCTCCGTAGCCAACGGCTGCCGTGAGGAATATCATCATTCCCAGCAGTTCGTAGTTGTTAATGCCCAGCTTCTGTGAGAGGATATTCCCTTCCCAGTAGCCCTCGGAGCTGTTTCTGGAAAAATATCCGTACCACGCTTCGACACACATCTGGGCACCTTTGCCTATGCCCGGGATATCGTAGAAACCCATGCACTGGTAGGGGCATCCGTAACAGCCGGCGAATTTTTTAAGATGGTTGATTTGCATGTCTGCCTTGATAACCTCTCCGCACAAGGGATATCTACCCCATGATTGTGCTGCTCCACTCAACCATTCACCCGCCGCCATCCTGTCACTGACCAGTCCCAGGAAATCGTCAGGTCTGGCGATCTTCAGAGAACCGGTCCCCCGGACGACTATTGCCTTCAGGTTCTTGGACCCCATGATAGCTCCGTAACCACCCTGGCCGGCAGCGCTGGCAGTCTCATTTAGAATTATGGAAAGACGGGAGAGGTTCTCTCCGGCCGGGCCTATTGTCAGCACCGAGGCCCTGGGATGACTGCTCATCAGCGTTTGCTGTGTCTCAAAGGTGTCCACACCCCACAGGTGCTTGGCATCCTTGAGTTCCACATCATCATTGTGTATCGACAGATAGACCGGTCTGTCCGCCTTTCCCAGAATGACTATGCCATCGTAGCCGGCGTACTTGAGCTCCGAAGGGAATTTCCCCCCGAACCCTGAATAGGCGAATAACTCCTCCGGATAACACTGAGGCGCTATGCCACAGACTTCGGCCCTGTTGAACGGCCCGCTGGCACCTGTCAGTGGGCCAACTGATATTAGAAGGGGGCTGTCAGGATGAAAGGCATCTACCTTCGGGCTTCCCAGTTCCCAGAATATCCTGGTGTTGAGCCCCACCCCTCCAATGAATTTCTCCGGTTCAAAGTCTGATGTGGGTACCCTGGTTATCCTGTTATTGGTAAGGTCAACCCAGAGAATACTCCCGGTCCAACCGTAAGACTTCGTCATTTTCTTTCCTCTCGTCCCTGGTTACATATCTCAGGGCCTTCATGGAGCAGTATTCGACGCATATCGGCCCCTTATCTCTGCCCATGCACAGGTTGCAGGAGAAGACTACCTTCTTCTCGGGATGCAGTACTACTCTCGGAGGGTCAAACGGACAGGCTTCGATGCACTTCTCACAACCGGTGCAATCCTCTTCATTGACATATCTGGCCCCGGTCACACTATCAATGCATAGAGCCGTGTCCTTTAGCGGGCAGGCGAAGTAGCAGCTTGGGGAACGACACTGCTGGCATACATTGAAGGTGAATTCGTAGGTGAAGGGGTCCCGGACTACTCCTGACCTGGCCAGTGCCGGACCCTGCTCACCTTCGTGATACAGCGAACACATAAGGCCACACACCCCGCAGCCAGAGCATACGGTCGGGTCATGTACTATCACCCCGGATATCGGGACCTCTTCTTCTGTTTTGGATGGAGAACAGGCAGCAAGGCCGGCGATAGCACCAGTGATGGCAACAGCACCTGCCCCCGTGAGAAACTGCCTTCTGCCTATGCCTTTAGAATCTTTCCTGTCTTCTGGCATTTGTTACCTTTCCTTTCACCGAGCTAGTATCCGGATATGAAGTCATATGGGTTGTACGCCAGGAGTGTAAGGCCGGAAACCAAGTTCCTGAGGCTCAGCCTCTCTTGTTCACCACTGCAAGCAGCCTATCTGTGACGCTCGAACTGACCCGGGGCAACCCGACCTTTCTTATGAGCATCTAGTATGATATAGTACTGTCTTGACCCCGTCAACCATCCTGGATGGTGCTGCTCTAGCAGCGTTCATCAATACTGCGTATTCTACTCCGAGCGGTTATTTCCGGTCAATTGTAACCTCCAGGCGGGCCACAGGACTATCATGGGGAAAGAAGGGTGTTGACCGGGGTGACTCACAGGTGCCTTGCTGTAACTGGTGGCTGGAGAAGGGGACTATCAAAGGTGAAAAACGAGCTTGAGGGACTCCCGGTACTACAGTATGTTAGGGAAAATAAAAGCAGCGTCGAGAAGGTGGTTGCCAGGGAATTCTCCCTCACCATTGTCCTGAACAATCAGGAGCTGGTAACCCTGCTCTGTTCTCCATCAGACCTTGAGTATCTGGCTGTCGGCTTCCTCCTGTCCGAGGGACTACTGAATATTAAAGATGAAATCAGGAGTATTGCTGTTGATGATCGGAGAGGCGTGGCCCGTGTCGAGACCAGGGAAGGCAAGGAATTAACGAGTGAACGCCTGTCCAAACGTTTGATAGCGTCGAGTGGTGGTAGAGGGACTTCCGCCTCCAGTGCTGCTGCTCAATCGTTGGCCAAGGTAGAATATAGAAGTGAAATAACGGTGCCTGCGATATATACCCTGGTAAAGGAGTTCCAGCACCACTCCCGACTCTACCGGGCGACACACGGCGTTCACAGTGCCGCTCTGTGTGATGCCGATATCCTCGTCTTTGCCGAGGATATCGGGCGGCATAATGCCATCGACAAGGTCTTTGGGAAATGCCTCATGGAGGATATACTCACAGATGGGCGGATGGTGGTTACCAGCGGCAGGGTCTCCTCGGAGATATTGCTCAAGGTAGCCAGAAGGAGAATACCCGTTATCATTTCCATAGCCGCTCCCACCGATGTAGCGGTGGAGCTGGCAGGCAGTCTGGGGGTAACCCTGATTGGCTCCGTTAGCGGGAGCAAAATGAATGTCTTCAGCCATGACTGGAGAATACTGCGTGACGAAGAACCGGACGGCAATCCGGGTAGTAACACATTACCGATATTCCAGAGAAGGGAGGGAGCACGATGAAGAAACTGGTCTGTATCTTGATGGCCCTGATGATTCTGTCTCTTGTTGCCGGTTGCGGTGGCGCAGGGGAAACCGCAACCAAAGAATCCGGCGAATACTGGCCTACTGAGGGCTGGCGGACCTCGACTCCTGAAGAGCAGGATATGGATTCGGTCAAGCTGGATGGGGTTATCACGCATATTGAGGGTATGAATAAGGGTGGCATGTACATAGATTCCGTCGTGGTGGTACGCCACGGCCACATCGTGCTGGAGGAGTATCCGCGACCTGACTACGATGAGGACAAGCCGCACATCCTTCACTCGGTCACAAAGAGCTTCGTCTCCGCACTCGTAGGTATCGCCATTGAGCAGGGCTACATTGAGGGCATCCATGCCCGGATTGTCGACCTGTTTTCAGACCGTACTATGGATAACATGGACGAGCAGAAGGAGTCTATCACACTGGAAGATTACCTGACGATGAAGGCGGGCTACGAGTGGGAGGAATGGAAATACGCATACACGGACCGTCGTAACGATTACATTCAGGCTATCTACTACAGCAGCGACCCTGTTCAGTATGTGCTCGACCTGCCAATGATGGAGGAGCCGGGAGTTAGGTGGAACTACAACGGGGGGACCACACACCTGCTGTCTGCTCTGATAACGGAAGTCACCGGGTATGATACCCTTGATTTTGCACGGGAGCACCTGTTTAGCCCACTGGGAATAAAGGATGTGTCATGGGAACATGACCGTCACGGCATTTACTATGGCGGGGGAGGGCTATCACTAAAGCCTCGTGACGCGGCGAAGTTTGGCTACCTGTACCTGCACAATGGCACCTGGGACGGCAAACAGGTTGTGCCGGCAGACTTCGTGGCCGAGGCCGTGAAGAGCCATTACCTTTCCTCAGCGACCAGCGGCTACGGCTACCAGAGCTGGTGGACATACCCACAGGACGGAGTGTACTACGCGGCGGGGCTGTACGGGCAGAGGATATACGTTGCCCCGGAGCTTGACCTGGTAGTCGTCTTCACCACGAGTATGACTGTAGCTGATCCAGAACTCTGGTTGCGCGAGATGCTGTTTGATTACATCATGGCGGCGTGTGACTAGGTTCGCAGGACTGTGACCAGGGTCCAGTTGCACAAATCAGGGCAACATCCGGATTCTGTGTCTCCTCGCTCCGCTCGGAGCCCCTGCTCAGAATGACAACGGGGGTGAGATTGCTTCGTCGCTGATGCTCCTCGCAATGACAATCTTCTCTCCTGTCTTTGTGAGCGTAGCGAAGGGTCTCACCCCGCGGAACATACTGGCTGGTATTTCTGTCACTAAGTACTGGGCGCCGTACGTGGGACAGGCACGCTGGGTTATCGGTTTCACGCTAGCGAGATTCCCTGCGCTGGTAGTACCCAATAAGCTTGCTGGCAGCTCCAGCCGCTCGTTCAATGCTCGGATAGCCTGGAACGCCAGCGGCCATTAGCCCGGCCTTGACTTCTTCCATCAACTCCCGAAACCAGGTATGGTCATCGTCGTTATTGCTGCCCTGCCCCCGCTCCTCCATCACTGCCAGCAGCGGCTTGTTGTTGAGTTCGTTCAGCCGGTACTGCTCGAGAAACGTCTCCGCCGAGACCTTCCCCTGACCACCGTGGAAGTGCGCATGCACGAAGGTAATCAGTAGATCGAAGTTCGGGTTCCCGGCCATTATCTTCAGCATTTCCCCGGTGTCCCAGCTTCTGTCTATCCTGATTGACATATCCGCCGGGTTGCCGATCCAGTCCCAGATTGGGCTACCCTGGGCTTTCATCTCCTCTCGAATCTCCATCGGCAACGGAATAACGTCGAGCCCGGCTTCCTCGCAGAGGTCGGCGGCAAGCACGCTACTTCCCCCGGCGCCACCGGCTACACCCACCCTTCGACCGGAGATTGACGGCAGGAAGTGGAACGCGGTGGCCACGTCCACCAGCTCGCTCGGATGCTGAGCAGAAACAGCCCCGGCCTGACTGACCATCGTCTCCCACACTTGCATGGACCCGGCGAGGGAAGCCGTGTGAGAAGCGGTGGCCCTGATTCCCGACTGTCCCCTGCCACCCTTGACGATGATGACCGGCTTGGTGGCTGTAGTGCGGCGCAGGGTATCATAGAAACGCCTGCCGTCGCGCACGCCTTCAATGTACATCATGATTACGTTTGTCTCCGAGTCCTGCGCGAAGTACTCCAGGTAGTCGGACTCGTTGAAATCAAGGGCGTTGCCATAGCTTATGGCCTTGCTGAAGCGTAAGCCCCTTTGCGCCGCCATGTCGACGATTTCATGTATTGCCGAGCCACTCTGTGAAGCCAGCCCTACCGACCCGGACTCCGTGGGCATGCCGCTGCTGAAGGATATCCGTTGGCCAGGATAATAGACGCCCATGCAATTCGGCCCAATGAGCCGAATACCCGCTCTCCTCGCCTGGTTCAGTATTTCCTTCTCAAGATCAGCGGCCTCTTTGCGTCCCGTTTCGCTGAAACGAGCGGTGTAGAGGTGAATTGCCTTGACGCCCTTCGCGGCGGAGTCCGATATCATTCCCAGAACCTGTGACGCCGGAACAGATGAGATTACGTAGTCGACCACCCCAGGTATATCCTTTACGCTGGCGTAGGCCTTGATACCCATAATCTCCGTGTACTTGGGGTTGACCGGGTAGATCTGCCCCCTGTAGCCCAGTTCGACAAGAGGCGCGAGAAAACCGGATCCCCGCCCGCCGCCACCTGAAGCCCCAACCACTGCGATCGACCTGGGGTGAAGGATTTCCTCCAGTGGGTGAGTTGCCATTAATAGGACCTCCTGTAAGTGCGTTGTTCGCTCGGAGACGGAGAGACATCGGTGCTGACTGCTGAGACAACACTGACGCCCCTTCTATCTACGATGATTGTACCATTCTGGAGTCGAAATGCCCAACACGAGAGCAGTGGCCTATGGCTTCAGGATGCACAGGTTCACCGGCTGATGCCCGGAATATCTGGTATCGGGGATATCATGTCGTTCTGCGGGTGGGACGAGGTATCATGAGGAAGCACACCCCGGAGAGGACAATCAGCACGATAAAGGAATAGAATGCCAGGCTGTAGCTCTGGGTAACGTCGTAGAGATAACCTGCCAGGAGTGGGGCCGACACCGTACCGACTACGCTCAGCGACATAGTTATGCCGGAAATTGTAGCGTAATTCTTCCTGCCGAACAGGTCCGCTCGCAGTGCAAACGTCAATGGGATAACACCACCATATCCCAGGCCGTATACGACCACGAAGAGATAGAGCAGCGGTAGGGTACTGGCGTTGATGAAGATGAATATTCCCACACCCTGAAGAATGCAAAGCAGAAACAGCAGCTTTTTCTTATCGAACCGGTCACCCAGCCAGCCAAAAACAAACCTGCCCGGAATACTCATCAGGACCATAAGTCCCAGCACGTTGGAAGCAGTCTGGTAGGGTATGCCGATGTCCATGAGATGAGGAATCTGGTGGACTACAATTGAGCTAAGGATGCAGGCTCTCAGCGTCATCGAGACAGAATAGACCCAGAAAGCGCGTGTTCTCATCGCTTCACGGACAGTAAAACTAATGTCCTCCGGGTCCTCATCATCAGGATGGGCTTTGCTGAAACCCTGCTCTGCATCGGAAGCGAAACCGGTAGTCTTCCGGGATTCACCATCTGGTCGCAGCCCCATTTCCTCAGGGGTACTTCTGATAAGCAGGCTCAGCGGAAGGGGAATGACCAGTGTTGCCGCGCCGATGATGACCGCCGCCAGTCTCCACCCGTACTGGATAATAAGCCAGGCAATCACAGGCACGAATACTGCCCCGCCGACCCCGTTTCCGCTGATAAGGAAGGAAAGGGCCCGGCTTCTCTTCCTGATAAACCATTTGGCCACGGCTGCTCCGGTGGCGTGGACATAGCCGATGTTGAAGCCCATGGCAACAATCCCGAAGATAATATAGAGGCTGAGAGGGCTGTCCACCAGGTATAGCAGGATAAAACCGACGCCGGTTACCGTCACCCCGGCGAACAGCATTTTCCGAGCGCCGAACCGGTCGGTGAGCCAACCGGCGATGGGTCCCTCGATTCCACCCTCAAGTCGGGATAGGGAAAAGACACCGGATAGCAGTGTTCTTGACCAGCCGAACTCGACCATCAGGGGATTGAAGAAGGTGCTGAACCCGTAGAAGAAGGTGCCGACACCGAAGGCATTGATGATGAAACCCACCCATACTATCCACCACCCGTAGAATACCGACCTGCCTCTGGCTTTCACCTTACCTATGATGTCTGAACTCAACGAGTTACTTCTCCAATATAGAAAAACCCGCTGGAAAGAAGACGGCTCCGGCGGGTCATGTACCGCACTGCACCCGGTAACCGGTCCCCACTTGCCTGCATATTCATCACTGGCGTTCCGGTCTACCTGTAAGCAGTCTAGTGGGTTGTAGCCTTCATTGTCAACAAACGTGACATAACAACCAGAGCAGTAGTAGTGTAATTCGACTCTTCTCGATTAAGCGGCAGTACCGTAAACGATACGCGTTTTGTGAAGTTTCCTAACCCAGTTTCTTAGTGCATTGTTCGAAGCGGTCCAGGGCTTCATCGATATCGGCGGAGTCTACCATGCGGTGTGTTACCGCCCGGTAACGGTTGTTGCCCCGGTAGCCGAACTTAACACCCCGCGTGGCCATCTGGCGCATAAAATCAGCACCGGAAACAGTGAGGGCGGACTTAAACATGACAATGTTGCTCGGTACTTCCACACGGGGTACTGACAATCCGGGAATATTCTCCAGACCACGTGCCAGGCGGCGCGCGTTGGCGTGGTCCTCGGCGAGTCGATTCACCGTGGTCTGGAGTGCCACGATACCTGCGGCGGCAATAACCCCGGCCTGGCGCATCCCACCACCGACCATTTTACGCCACTTTCGGGCGCTTTCTATGAACTCTCTGGTGCCGCAGAGCATGGAACCCACCGGGGCGCTGAGTCCTTTGGAGAGGCAGAAAGAGACGGAGTCAACATCTCTGGCAAGGTCGCTGGCAGGTACGCCCAGGGCGATAGCGGCATTGAAGATACGCGCTCCATCGAGATGGACACGAATGTCGTGACCGTGAGCCAGCGAGACAACAGAAGATGTGAAATCGGGCGTCAGGACGGTACCGCCGCAGCGATTGTGGGTGTTTTCCAGGCACAGCAAGGCGGTCCGGGGGAAATGTATGTCCCTGCCGCGGATGGCCTGCTCTATTGAGTTGAGGTCCATCCGGCCCTCGCTATCGTTAGGCACCGTGCGTAGCATGACTCCTCCCAGGGCGGATGCTCCGCCAACCTCGTACCAGAAGATGTGGGCTTCGCTTCCAACGATAACCTCTTCTCCGGGGCGTGTCTGGGCCAGTATAGCGAGAAGATTGCCCATGGTACCGCTGGTGGTGAACAGGGCTGCTTCCTTACCAATCATCTCGGACGTCATCTGCTCAAGCCGGTTTATGGTAGGGTCTTCCCCGTAGACGTCATCACCAAGGTCCGCCTCATACATGGCACGGCGCATCTCGTCTGTGGGGAGGGTTACGGTATCACTACGCAGGTCAATAACCTTCACTGAAATCTCCTTTCGTGCTGGTACACACAGAAACGAGTTTAATCTTCACCTGATAGATTGTCAACGGGTCTTGTGCGGGTTCCGATGCATCAGCAGGGTGCTGAATAAGGAGAGTCCGGATAAGGAAAACCGCGACAAAAATCCATTCACAGGTACAGGAGGTGCGGTTAGAATGAGAGTGTTCGCAGGTGTGACCGCCTTGCGTTTCTGGTAGATAACCACGTGGCAGGCCGGTACTTGTGGGCTGAGAAGAAATCTGACAGAGGGGGATTCATGGGACTTTCTCCGGGAAGACACGGTGTCATTGTCATTCATGGTATCAGCGATAACGAGCAACGGGGAGAACTCCTGGCGGGTGTAACCAACTCACTGGCGGATTCCCTGCTGGAGTCGCCGGCAGGGCAGGGGACAGATTCGCCGGCATATCCGGTGATTAAACGGGAGATGGACATAACATCGGATCCGCCTTCGGCCACCCTGTACATCAGGGCACCGGACAGCACTGAAGCTACCTGGGTCTGCAAGGAGGCATTCTGGGCAGATGCCTTCCCGGCACCGTTGGCGTCTTCGGTGCTACGTTGGCTATGGCCGCAAATTGGCAGCCAGTTGAGGTATGCCTGGCGAGGTTTCTGGCGGGATCCGGCTAATAACGAGGAGTACCGTCCGGAGGGTCGTCAGGCACTCGGGAAATCCCACCGGAGGGCTTACGCTTTCACAAACTGTGTTTACCGAACGGAACTGCTCGCGATGGGTCTCTTGCTCCTACCACTCTCGGTTGTGGTGCCGGTGGCCCTCTTCTTCGTATGGCCTCTCTACTGGATGCCCCGGCTGCAATTCCTGGCACGCTTTCTGGACTGGCTCCACAAGATGGACCCGTTCCTGAGCCGCAGTCTCGGAGATGTGAGGCGCTACATCGAGCATGGCATGTGGTCGGCGAGTGCCAGAGGAAGGCTGGAGAGTATCGTTATCGACATGCTGAATGATAAGTTCGGGGAGGTGGAGGATATCACTATCATAGCTCACTCCATGGGGGCTGTGGTGGCCTACGATGCCCTCGGGGAAGGTGGCAGGATTGCACAGGTGGTGGAGCAGTTGGGAGCCGGCGGGAAGCGGAAAAAGCTTACCTTTGTGAGTATTGGTAGTGGAATCAACCAGGTCTTTCGTATGGTCCGGAAATCAAACCTGTATGCACGGATGCAGTTCAGTCGACCACTGGCCAGGCAGATAACCGGATTCGAGCCCGGTACCGGTCAGAAGTCCGCGTCCTTGCGGGAACGGTTCTTCTGGCTGGACATCTATGCCCGCTTCGACCCGGTGCCGGTGGGCGACCTTGATGATGAAATCATCGAGCAGGCACAGGTCCACAAAGACCGGGTAAAACGGCGCAGGGTTATCAATCTGGATAATCCGGTGCGAGACCACAGCTACTACTGGAAGAACCATGCTCTGGTGATGCCCCGTATTGCCAGGGCCATAAACGGCGGTGCCGAGTACCCCTGGCCGGAAGCGGGCATTACCGACAAGAAGGTGAAACGGCATATTCAAGCGGTGGCTATGCTTGCTCTGCTGCGGTTGTCGATGGCCATCGTAGTAGTGGGGTGTCTGGTGATGGGTGGACTCACTCTGACCGGTGTAATGACCATCCTGTCGTATGTGGTCTGGCTCTTCTTCGCCTTGCTTGCAGTTGGTGCCTATCAGGCTATCAGGTCTTCCCGGTTTGGTGACATCTCGTAGCAGGAAGCGAAAAGAGACAGGTTGAAGCCAGTTTCCTTGACTGGGCCTTTCCGGCGTTATATGCTGGTATTAGTCTTGATGCACCGGACCGGGTTGCGACACGCGAAAGCTCCTACAGTAATGAGGGTCCATTGATGACGCTTAATAGGAATCCAGTGTTCTGTCCATAAGGCGTGACGCAGAGCTGGCCTGGAAACTGTCGAGTCAGTTGGGGGTTGGAAAAGTGAATGCAAGGCAGGGAGAAAACTCGCGGTCATCACTGGCTTTCAACGTGATGGTCAAGCCGCGTGGTGCGATATGCAATCTTGACTGTCAGTACTGCTACTACCTGTGTAAAGAGCAGCTCTACCCCGATGGCGACTTCCGTATGGATGATGACGTGCTTGAGGCATTTACTCGCCAGTATATCAGGGCGCAGCAGGTACCGGAGGTGACCTTTGCCTGGCAGGGTGGTGAGCCGCTACTGGTAGGACTGGACTTCTTTGAGCGTGCGCTACAGCTCCAGCAGAAGTACAGTCGGCCGGGCATGATAATCAAGAATGTCGTGCAGACCAACGGGGTCCTCCTCGATGACGAGTGGTGCCGGTTCTTCAAGAGGTATGACTTCCTTGTCGGTATCAGTATTGACGGCCCCCGTGAACTACACGATGCCTACCGGGTTGATAAAGGGGGCCAGCCGACCCTTGACCGGGTAATGGCCGGTGTGGAGTTTCTGAACAAGCACAATGTTGATTTCAACACGCTAACCTGTGTTCATGCCGCTAATGTTGATTACCCGCTCGAGGTGTACCGGTTCCTGCGGGGCAAGGCGAAGGCGCACTTCATGCAGTTCATTCCTATCGTCCTGAGGGACAACGAAACCGGTTTCCAGGAAGGAAATGCCCTGACGCCGCATTCGGTCACGGGAAAGCAGTACGGTTCTTTCCTGAGGACTATCTTCGATGAGTGGGTCCGGCGCGATGTCGGGACGGTCTTCGTGCAGATATTCGATGTTGCCCTTGCTGCCTGGGCGGGAGAGAGCCCCGGTCTATGTGTCTTCGACGGGACCTGCGGCACCGCCATGGTACTGGAGCACAATGGTGACCTCTATTCGTGTGACCATTTCGTGGAGCCGCGCTATTACCTGGGCAACATTATCCCGCGAGACCTTACTGAACTGGCAACGTCGGAGCAGCAGGTCCGGTTTGGTCTTGCCAAGCGTGATTCTCTGCCCGGGTACTGTCGTGAATGCAGTGTAAAGTTCATTTGTAACGGCGGTTGTCCCAAGAACCGTATTCTTTCCACACCGGAAGGTGAGTCGGGGCTGAACTACCTGTGTGAAGGATATCGGGACCTGTTCGCTCATATTGGACCGACGATGAAGTACATGGTCCAGGAGTTACAGGAAGGCCGCTCCCCGGCAAGCATAATGTACGTAATAGCACAGCAGGACGCTCTGCTCCATATGAGGTTCGCCACGGCACGGCGCAATGACCCCTGCCCCTGCGGCAGCGGACTTAAATTCAAGAACTGCCACGGTCGGTAGCGGCAGGTCTCCAGATCAGTAAACGAGGTGATGGCAGTAAGGTTGACCGTCCCACATCATGATTCGGATACCGGACGAGATGCAGGGCAACACGCTGAAGAGCCCTTCTGTTCGGATGCTGCACAAGGACGGGAATTGCCAGTGATGAGACGATATTTCCAGAATACTTTGCGGTATGCTCTGCATTACTTTCACTGAAGGAAGAAGTGTGAAAAAAACACGCAGGCCTATGATTGGTGGAATCCTGACAATAGTCTCTGGAGCTCTTGCTTCATTAGGGGCTGTCAACTATGCTGTTGGTCTTGGCAATATAAGCGGACTTGGTAAGGGAGATATACCTCCGTTTGTACCGAGCATTATCTTTGGAGTACCTGCTCTGTCAATTGTTATCGGGGTACTTGCTCTGGCAGGTGGGATTCTTGCCATGCAAAGAAAGAAGTGGAAATGGTCACTTGCCGGTTCAATTGCAGGTACATTGTCGGTGCTTCCATTGGGAATACCGGCCATCATACTTATAGCTCTATCCAAAGACGAGTTTGAATAATGTAGAATACTGCATCTGCAAAGCTCTGAGGCTAGACGTTGGCTATGATGTATATTGCTATCTCCGGAAGCCCCCTGAGCGCAGCCATTTACATGAAACACGCTCGGAAATTTGACAACCGGCCTGTGGGTGTAGTATAATATTGTTTAGTTGTGATGGTAGAAGGTCTCCTTTATGGAGGCCTTTCTTATTTTATCGCACCTGCTGTGGTAATATACTGCTATTACAGTATGCATCGGTTGGCTCGGTACTGGCTGCATCTGGTCCTATCCGGGCGGTGCATAGCTGCAAGACGGGAGGTTGGTGAAATGCCAGTTGTTGCTGAAGACAGCAGTATCAAGATTGTGCAGCTTGATGTTGGTGGTGGAATGGTGTCCAATGCCTACATGCTCATGTGCCAGGAGACCAGGGATAGCGTTATCGTCGATGCTCCCGGAGATGCCGGTAAGATTCTGGAGCAGGCCAAGGGTACCAACCCCAGGTATATCCTGATAACACACAATCACTTCGACCACCTCGGTGCCCTTGCTCAGTTGCGTTCGCAGTTGCAGATTCCCGTGGCCGCTCATCCTCTGGATGCGGGACCGATCAATCCGGATATCCTGCTCAACGATGGCGATACCGTTTCCTTCGGCAGGATAGAACTCAAGGTACTGCATACACCGGGCCACACTCAGGGTGGTATTTGCTTCTATACCGATAAACACCTCGTATCCGGGGATACGCTATTCCCGGGGGGGCCGGGTAAGACGGGGTCGCCGGAGGCGTTCCGGCAGATAGTCGAGTCAATAACTGATAAGCTGCTGGTACTGCCGGACGATACCAAAGTGTATTCGGGGCACGGTGACCCGACCGTGCTCAAGAAAGAAAAAGAAGAAATTGCCGTTTTCAAATCGCGGAGTCACCCTCCGGACCTGTGTGGTGATGTGCTCTGGCTGTCTTCTTAGTGACGGGTAATGGCGGAGTTGACCTACCGCCAGAGCTCCTCACGGTGGAATGCCTCGGCCAGTTCGAATCCCGAGCCTTCCGACATAAGGCGGTAGCGCTCTCTCATGCGTTGCTCCATCTCGGGGAAGCGGTCAGGGTTTATCTGGCTTTTATGACAGGCCAAGGCAGCCATCTTGATATCAAAGGTATCGGTGATATCAAGATGGTAGTTGGTGTCCGGTGAGCCCCACAGCAGGACCTCTCTGACCCGGTGTGGTTCGAAGCCCTGCTCGTGCAGGTCAGGATAGGCATGGACGTCTCTGGCATAGGGAAAGATAGCATCCATGACTACCCGCCCGACAATCCGATGGTCCCTGTGCCAGATGTACTTCCGGTATGGGTCGGCGGTAACCACGGTATTCGGCCGGTACTTCCTAATCAGGCGTACGAGCTCCTTTCGGAACTCAGGCGTGTCTTCTAACCCCTGGTCCGGGTATCGCAGAAATACCACCTCACGCACACCCAGTAACTCCGCCGCCGCCAGTTGCTCCTCCTCACGGGTCATGGCTAACTCTGCCGGGTCCAGGTCGGGGTCGCTGGTGCCCTTGTCCCCGTTGGTGCAGATGACGTATACAACGTCTTTGCCATCCCTCACCCAGTTAACCACCGTACCGGCCACGCCAAACTCGGCGTCGTCCGGATGTGGTGTGAACACTAATGCATGAACAGGTTCTACAGTATTCATAAATCTCCTCTGAACTGAGTACAAGCATATATTGTATAATATCCGGGGGAGCGGACACAATTCTCACGAGGGGAGATTACTACGGAATGCTCTACAGTGGCTACATCATTCGGCACTATCGCCTTGAGGATTTTCACTCTTTTGTGCGCCTGAGGAACGAGTCCGCCGAACTGTCACCCGATACAGGATACCTGTCTCCGGATGTCATACGGGAGAGTCTTGGCCGACCGGGCTATACACCGGAGCACGACCTGTTTGTCGCTGATAAAGGTGGTGAGATGGTGGGCTACCTTGACATAAACGCTGAACCGGAGATAGGTCGGCTGGTCCTGGACTGTCTGATTGAACCACAGCACCGCCGGCGTGGCCTGGCGTACAGGCTGTTCCAGCAGGCAGTTATGCGGGCCATAGCCCTGGGAGTAGAAGTAGCCCACGTAAATGTACGGGATGAAAATGCATTGGCCCGAGCGGTCCTGGAACAAGCTGGATTCCACGTCATACATCGCTCAATAGAGCTTGTGATGGACCCGGTGCAGCTGCCCGAGCCGGTCGGGAATGTATTGCCGATACGTCCCCTGGGCACTGACGAGGTGGATATACTGACTGACATTCAGAACCGTTCATTCACCGGCATCTGGGGGTTCAGTCCCAATGCAACTGAAGAGATAAGCTACGCTACTCACAATGCTAGTGCTACTGAAGGCATCCGCATTGCTATGGATGGGGAGAGACCTGTCGGGTACTGCTGGGTACGGATACAGGAGAATGGAAGGGGAAAGAACTGGGGCAGGATTGGCATGCTCGGTGTTGACCCGGACTACCGTGGGAAGGGTCTTGGCCGGGAGCTACTGCTGGCCGGGCTGTCCTATCTCAAAGAGAAGGGCTTCAAGACAGCTCAAATCACCGTCGATAGCGAGAACACTGTCGCCTACGCCCTCTATCAGTCGGTTGGCTTTACACACAGGGACACCAGCCTGTGGTATGAGAAGTCCCTGGACTAGACGGAACCGACCAGGCGGTCGGCAAGCACGTGGTCGCACTCCTCGGCGATCATTGCGGCAATGTTTGCCCAGTCGAATCGGGCGACCGACTCCACCATGAGGGCTTTGTCGCCGTTACTAACGTGCGGTCTCGCAAGGAGTCGAGATATCCTGTCGGCCAGCAATTTAGGTGTGTTGTTCGCCACCACGTAGCCTGTCTTGCCATCGATGACGATGTTCTCCATGTCACCCACCCTGGTGGTCACCACCGGCGTGCCGCAGGCGAGAGACTCCAGGGCGACCAGGCCGAAACTCTCGTAGTACGAGGGCATGACGGTAACATCAGCGGCGCTGTAGTAGCAGGGAAGCCGTTCCTGCTTCACCAGTTCCTGGAAACTGACCGAGTCCTCAATTCCGAGGGAGCGACACAGACCCTTCAGTTGGTCTACGTCGTCTCGACTGCACGCGTCGCCGCCGATGATAATCAGCTTCAGATTCGGCGTGCCCCTGAGCAGGCCTACTGCCTGTATCAGCTTGTCTATTCCCTTGAGCGGTTCGATCCTGCCGACGAAGAGGACCACCTTGTCCTCCTCGCTGAGACCGAGATATCGGCGGGCTTCGCCGGCGTCAGTCGGCTGGAACCGGTCAAGGTTGACGCCGCAGGGAATAACGCTTATCCGGTCAGGGTTGGCCAGGTAGTTGGCGATGAGTTGAGCTTTGTCGCGCTCTGTAGCTATGATGATGCGCTGGCTGTCCCCGATAAGGTTCCTCTCCGCCTCGATGCGTAGCTCCGGCTCATCTTCACCGATACCGAGAGCGTTCTTGACGGCGCCCAGGGTGTGGAACATGGTCATGTGCGGGACATTCCACCAGCATTGCAGCAGCTTGCCCGCCCAGCCTGAGAGCCAGTAGTGGCTGAAGACCAGGTCATAGCACAGGTTGTGTTCCCGGCGGAAGTTCTCCAGGTTGCAGACGAAGTCCGGCAGGTAGGTATAGACCATCAGCTTGTGAATGTCCTCGAAGTCACCGGCCCGCAAGTGTATCAGGCGAGCGTTATCGCCGATCTCCACCACCTGGTCGTCATTGGGGTCGTGGACACGCGTATAGACGTCAACCAGGTGCCCCTGCCTGCCGAGATGGCTGGCCAGCTCGCGGACATAGACATTCATGCCACCGGTATCCTTGGCCCCGAGGTTGCCCACCGGACAGCTATGGGCACAGAGCAAAGCCAGCTTCATCGGTCGGACGGTCATCGAACTCCTGTCTCGCGCGTGGTGTCAGGCAATAGTGATCCGGCAGCGGTAGAGATGGACCTCCTGACCGCCGAGGTGGTGCTTGTAGTGCTCGTTGCCCTTGAGAAAATCAAACCTCTTCCTCCCCCTCTCAATGCTATCCTTGATGAACAAAGCCTTGGAGAGTACTCCGACGCTCAACGGACTGTACTCGGGATCGAAGGCGCTGTTGTACAGGTATACAATACCATTATAGTCGAAAGCGATGATTGCCGCCACCGCCACTCCGTCCAGTTCGAGGACACCGGACCTGAGCAGACCAGCCCGGGACATAGCCACCATCATCGATTGGAAGAAGCGCTCCATCTCACCGGTCATGAAGGCGGCCTTGTCTTCCTGGCTTCTGCTAAAGAGTTCCAGGAAGGTGTCCATGAATCCCGGTACAGACTCAACATCGCTGATGAAACGGTAGTTCACGCTGCCGGTCTCTTCCAGTCTTCTCAGTTTCCTTCTGACCTCGTGGCGCTGCTTGGAGTTCAGCAGTTGCAGGTACTCCTCCCAGGTGGGCGGCAGGTCTCGTTCCAGGGAGATATCTTCCTCCTGACAGGATACTTCGTGTCCGAGTTGCCGTGCCGTTTCTGCCATCGTAGACATGACCACCGAATCAGGCCGGACAGAACCGAGGTCGAGGAAACTGACACCTTTTTGCTTCAGAGCATTGAGTAAGGCAATGCAGAAAACGCTCTCTTTACCGGGGGCAATAATGAAGTCCGCGTAGTCGCAAACATCAGGGCTGCCGATTATGGAGGTTTTTCCCTCCGAGATTAGCATTGGAGCAATACCGATGACGTTCTTGTCCTCTCGGGCAACCAGGAAGGAAGGATTTATCTCAGGAGCAAATGACTGCTGCCATTCCCTCAGCCATGGGGGTAGCACGAAGAGTGTGTCCCAACGTAAATCATTACGATGGCTTTCCCAGAAACGGGCAAACCAGTCGAAGGTTTCATCAGTGATGGTACAGTCCATAGGCACAAATACCAGTGTAACACGGGCTCAGGGTGGAAGCAACGAAGTCCCGGCCGTCAGGTAGCAGGGCAGGGGATGGAGAGGAGAGCCGCCTGCTGTACCAGTTTATATACTGTGCTCTGCACAGGTATTCCTGACGGGCAGATAACGCTTGTCGTCTGGTGAGATATCGTCTATACTTCCTGCTATACACAGAGGTTATTAACCGGGGAGGGAACCATGAACAACCTGGAAATCTGCCGTATGACTGCATGGGAGATGCGGGAGTCGATTGCCGCCGGGGAGTTTTCGCCCGTAGAAGCGGTGAATGCTGTCCTTGACCGCATCGAGCAGCTTAACCCGAAGGTGAATGCCTACTGCACCGTGGTCGCCGATAGTGCCCGTAAGGAAGCACAGCAGGCGGAGGCCAGAGTACTGAGGAAAGAGGAACTTGGCCCGCTGCATGGAGTACCGGTGTCTATCAAGGACCTGGTCTTCACCAGGGGTATTCGCACCACCGGCGGTTCCCGGCTGTATGAGGACTTTATTCCAGAGCAGGACTCAATAGTCGTTGAACGTTTGAAAAAGGCCGGAGCAATCGTCATCGGTAAGACCAACACACCGGAGTTCGGATGGGTTGCCGTGACCGACAATGACATATTTGGACCAACGCGTAACCCCTGGAACCTGGAATGTACGCCGGGAGGTTCGAGCGGTGGCGCAGCCTGTGCTGTGGCGCTGGGTATGGGACCGCTGGCCATCGGGAGTGACGGTGGCGGCTCGATTCGAATTCCCAGCAGCCTGTGTGGTGTCTTCGGTATTAAACCGTCCTATGGGCGCGTTCCTGCTTCCCCGGGCTTCCCCGGCCTCTGGGAGGGGTTGTCTGTCACCGGGCCGATAACGCGTACCGTCAGGGACGCAGCCCTGGCAATGGAAGTAATCGCGGGCAGAGATGACAGGGACCATTTCTCTCTGCCGGACACGCATCTGAGCTATCTACCACTGCTTGATGACGATCTGAAAGGACTGAGGGTAGCCTGGAGTCCGGACCTCGGCTACGCTACTGTTGATGAACAGGTACTCAAAATAACCGGAGCCGCTGTGAAGACCTTTGCCGGTCTCGGCTGTGTTGTCGAGACTGCCAACCCCGATGCCGACAGTCCGCAGGACTCATTCTCTGCACAGGTAGCCGGCAGCGTGGCGGCTTTTCCGGGGAGTGAAATGGAAAAGTCCAGGGACCGTATCACTCCTGACTTCGCTCGCTTCATCGAGCGCAGCCTGAATATGCTGGCCACGGATTATCTCAAGGCACGCGTTCAGAACATCGAATATTCGAGCAAGATACAGGCGTTCTTCGCGGATTATGACCTGCTGCTGACACCGACAGTTGCAGTACCGGCGTTTGAAATCGGCATTCCGGGACCGAGGGAAATCGCCGGAAAAAGGGCGGCTCCCCTTGGGTGGATGCCATTCACCTATCCGTTTAACATAACGGGGCAACCGGCAGCATCGGTACCCTGCGGATGGACAGATGATGGTTTACCTGTCGGGCTACAGATTGTGGGGCGTCGTTTCGACGAAGGTCCCGTACTGAAAGCGGCCGCTGCTTTTGAGCGGGCAGCGCCGTGGGCAGATGTGTATCCCCCGTTGGGCTAACGTGCTACCGACAGGCTACCGAAGGTAGCCGTGCTACCTTCGGTAGCCTGTTACTTGCGCAGCAGGAACACAGTAGCGATTCCACCCGCTCCGGAGCACTGCGCCAGCCCGATGTTGGCCTTTTTAACCTGCCGGTCACCGGCTTCACCCCTCAGCTGCGTGACAAGCTCGTGAACCATGCGGATACCGGTAGCGCCGAACGGATGACCCATGCCCTGCAATCCACCATCAGTGTTGACCGGCAAACTGCCATCAATCTCAGTATCACCGGACATCTCCAGTTTCCAGGCCTGGCCTTTCTCAACAAGCTTCAGTGACTCGATACCGAGAAGTTCGCCACTGGTACCGGCATCATGTACCTGGACCACGTCAACATCTTTTGGTCCCACACCGGACATTTCATAAGCCTCTCTGGCGGCAGCCGCAATCTGGTCGCCCTCATCGCTATCGCCGAATTTGGAGGTGCGCAATCCGGCACCAGCTATCGTAACCAGGCGGTCAGGGTCTTTGATGTACTTATCGGCCACCTCGCGGGCGCAGATAATCGCTGCTGAGCCACCCTCACTGGTAGGGCAGCACTGGAAGAGGGTCAGGGGGTCGGAAATCATGCGGGAATTGAGTACGTCCTCAAGGGTGAATACCTTTTTATGGTGGGCATAAGGATTCATGGACGCATTCTTGTGCGCCTTCACTGATACCTGTGCAAAAGCCTCTACCGGTGCCCCGTACTCGGACATGTATCGGCGCATCATCTGGGCATAAGCGGCCATCATGAAATCGGCACCGATAAGCCGTTCAGGACTATCACTGCTGGTAGTAGTTACCGGGCCACGTGGCACCTTTTCAGCGCCAAAGGCAAGGACGATGTCAAACTGGCCGGTAGCGACTGCCCAGAAGGCAAGCCAGAGACCGGTTGAACCGGAGGAACAAGCATTCTCCACGTTGATAACCGGTATTCCGGTAAGGCCAAGCTGTCCCAGGATAATCTCTCCCATGGACATACCCTCGTAATACACGTGCCCGAAATAGGCCGCTTGAATATCCTTGTACCCTACCCTGGCATCATCGAGGGCTTCGAGGACGGCCGTTCTGGCCAGGTCGTGCGCTGATTTATCCGGGAACCGGCCGAAAGGATGCAGTCCCACACCGGCAATAACCACTTCACGTCCGGGTTTCATAACCATGTCTTGCCTCCCAGTAAGTCTATTTCTAGTACGGATTCTGGTGTTACGGTCTGTATCATATAAGGGCCATCAGGACGGTCTGGGACGCCATTTATAGATGACAATCTCCTTTCCATTCTTGTCTGTACCGCCCACCCTCATGGTCAACTCGACCGCCAGTCCCACCTTGAGGTCTTCTTCAGGACAGTCTACAACCTCCGAAGCGATGTGAGGACCTTCCGGGATTCTTACTGTAGCCAGGAGGTAGGGGACATCACCCTGCCATCCCGGCGGGGCCTGTCGCACAATGGTATAGGTAGTGACAACGCCCTCTCCGGTGAGCTCCACCGGTTTCAGGTTGGCAGAGGTGCACTTGAGGCAGAATTGCGGCGCACCGAAGAAGGTCTGTCCGCAGTCCTGGCACTTCTTCCCGAGGAGTACTCCCCGGGTACCGTCTTCGGAGATTTTCAGACGTGTTTCTGTGACCGAAACGCGCTGTACAGGCTTCCGTTCCTCTTCTTTGTCTGTCTCACTCATGCTGGTATGCAATCCCCTTTCCACTTGAATTTAGCTAGACGGCGTGATACGCACAGGATACATCGGCCGCCGTGCTAGACTAGGTCCGGCCGGCACAGTTTCTATTCGCGGATTACCTTCTGCTCCCGGAAAAAGCGGAGTAGTTGTCCGGCAATATTGTCGGGGTCACCCTCCAGGTAGTCACTCTTCTTCTGGACTATACCACCACCCATAATTGCTCGCAGCTTGTCCGCAGAAGACAGATTGCTGTCGGGAACGAAGAGGCCTTTCATCTTGGGTTTGGGTGGCGATATTCGCGTGGTCCTGGTCATTGACCCGGCCACTCCTGTCTCTTCCCGGGATAACCCCAGGTCATCGGGACCCTGCCTCGGTATCTGTCTGGTTCTGGCTTTGAGGACTCCCTTTATTGTAGCATTCCGGGGGATATTAAGGCCAGTCTCTACAGCCAGGACCGCCGGTAAACTGCACTCCACGACTTCGCGGTCCCCCCTGGAGAGTTTCCGCTGTAAAACAAGACTACCCGAATCCGGGCCTATGTCTACCTTGACAACACTTCGGACAAGAGAAACGCCAAGTATCCTGGCAAGGTAGGCACTCATCTGCCCCGACTGACTGTCATCCGCCCTCTGTCCGCAGAGGATAATATCATGAGGCATAGGCCTAATAGCTCTGGCCAGGGCATACGCGGTGGCATAGCTGTCACCATCGATGAATGCGGAGTCATCCAGAAGGATGGCATCGTCAGCGCCCAGGGCGAGACACTTGCGCAGGGTCTCCTCGGCTTCGGAGGGTCCCAGGCTGATTACGGTTACCTTGCCGTTACCGCTCTCCTCCTTGATGCGTATCGCTTCTTCGATGGCCAGCAGGTCCTGCGGGTTCACCACGTTACTCGATACCATAGCCTGCACAGAGATGACGCCCTTTTCAACGACCACCCTGCCTTCGATGTCGGGTACTTGCTTTACACAGACAACTATGTTCATAGACTACCTCATGTCTTAGGGGTTACTCAGTGCTTCAAACACTGCATCCGCCCCCGGTCCAGGCTTGTCCTTGAGCGCCTCACGCAGTTTCGCTGTTAGAACAGGCAATACCTTAAGAACGTCGCCGATAACACCTACATCGGCCATCTTGAAGATAGGGGCTTCACGGTCGGTGTTTATGGCGATTATCGCCTTCGCATCTTTCATTCCCATAGTATGCTGGATGGCCCCCGATATGCCACAGGCAATGTACAACTTTGGCCTAACCGTCTTCCCGGTCAGGCCTACCTGACGGTCACTGGTGATCCATTCATCATCAACCGCCCGCCTGGTGGCTGCTACCGAACCGCCAATGGCATCAGCCAGCTCTTCGACAAGTTTCCAGTTCTCCCTGCTCCCCAGTCCTATTCCACCGGCAACCACTATCTCCGCCTCGACCAGGGCTACCAATCGGGGGTCACCCCGAAGCAGGTCCACTGCCTTCGTCCCGGGGTCTTCAAGGTCGATATCGACCGGTAGAACCACAACCTCCGCGCTTGCCGTAGTATCGGGTGTTTTGAGGTCAATAGCGTCAGGATTGACCGTGGCCATCTGGGGTCGGCTCGTTGGACAGATAATGGTCGCCGATGCCTTGCTGCCGTATATTGGTTTGACCGCCGCGAGCAGATTATCTTCGCCGACATCCAGCCGGTCACAGGCTGTGACCAGACCGGTGCCGAGTCTTGCTGCCAGTCTTCGGGCAATGTCGGCGCCGGTAATACTTTCCAGCGACAGCACCATGTCAGGCGAGTGCTGTTCGATAGCTGCCGCGAGGAGCTGAGTATCTATCTCCACAGAACGTTCAGGCGCTGCCGGGTGCCTGATACAGAGGACGCGCGAAGCACCGTGTCGGGCTAGCTGTGTGACCAGTTCCCCAGGTATCTCTCCAAAGATAACGGCAGAGAGTTCCTGGCCTGTCTTGCCGGCAACTTCACGGCCATGACCAACGAGCTCCAGAGAACCGTCTTCCAATTTTTCGTCCCGGTGTTCTACCAGGACCCAGACCCCACCGGTAGAGGACATAGCTTTTAGTGCTCCCCCTTTCACCTTAATATACAGTCTGAGCGGCGGTCTATAAAAGTCTCCCTGCTGTTGCCCCTTCCCGGGTTGCGTCATGCACTCTGCGGACACCGTGAACGTCTCCCGCCAGGTGTATCTCCTTCACTTTATCCTTGAGTGCGTGATACAGGGCATTGTCTTCCTGTCCGCCGCAGGCAATGACCACGGTATCTACTCCTCTGATGCGACGCTCCTCCCCGGTGAAGATATTGTAGGTAAGGACACTATCGCTGGAAATCTCCCTCACCCAGGTGTGTGGCGTAAGCACAACCCCTTTGCTGAAGAGGCGCTGGTAGAGAATCTGCTTGGTGCACGGCTCCAGCATGGCACCGCAGTGGTACTCCCGGGAGATTACCTCAACCCTCTTACCGAGGTCGGCAAGGAAGTCAGCGGTGCTCAACGCCTGAATATGCTCGTCACCCCCGATGATGACCACATTGTCTCCTGCGGCAACGTCGCCGCGGAGAATCTGGCGGGTTTCGTAGACATTGTCGCTATCGATACCGGGAATATCAGGGACATGCGGCACGGAGCCGGTGGCGATGACGACAGCATCCGGGTTTTGCTGGAGGACCGTGTCCACAGTTACCTCGGATTCCAGGTGGACATCGATATCGAGCAGCTTCATCTGGTAGGTATAGTACCGTCCGAGGTCAAGGAAGCCATCTCTTCCCGGGGCCTTGGCGGCAACAAGTGTCAGCCCACCAAGCTCGGAACCACGCTCATAGATGGATACCTCGTGGCCTCTCAGGGCGGCTACACGTGCCGCCTCCAGGCCAGCCGGACCACCGCCAATCACCATGACCCGTTTCTTATCAGGTGCCGGGATAAGTTCTCCCCACCCGGGCATTCCCTCCAGACCCACTGCCGGGTTCATAGTGCACGTCATCCCGACACTCATACCAATAACCAGGTTGCTGGTACCTCGTGCCCAGCAGCCCTCATTGCAGCCGATACACCGCCTTATCTCGTCCACCCGTCCTTCCTGGCTCTTGTTGGCGAACTCCGGGTCGGCGATAAAGGCGCGTACCATGCTGACCATATCCGCCTGCCCGCTGGCCAGAATCTGTTCTGCCTGAACGGGGTCGGTTATCCTCCCCCGGGCGAATACGGGTATGTCCACGACCTGTTTGGTGGCTGCGGCAGCATACACAAAAGAGCTGAGCGGGAAATACATGGGGTCGATGACGGTAGCCGTGGAGGTATAGGTACCGACGCTGATGTTCAGGTAGTCCAGCTTGCCGTCCCTGGTCAGGAGCGGGGCCATTTTTAAGAAATCATCAAGGGTATAGCTGCCCTCGACAAACTCCTCGGCGTTGACCCTGAGACCGACCACGAAATCTTCACCCGCTGCGTCTCTGACGGCACTGATGACTTCCAGCGGGAATCGCATCCGGTTCTCCAGGCTGCCGCCGTATTCATCCGTGCGCTGGTTGAAGAACGGTGACATGAACTCGGAAATCAGGTACCCGTGAGAACCGTGGATACCGACACCGTCCGCGCCGGCTTCCTTGGACACTGCGGCAGCATAGGCATAGCCTTCAACAGTCTGCTTTATCTCGTCCCTGGTCATCTCGTGACTGATACGACGTTCCAGGAGCATGTTGGGCATCAGCATACTGGATGGTGCCCAGGCAACCTCCCCTCCCCCAGCCAGGCCCTCCTGTCCACCGGAATGGGCAATCTGGCAGATTAAGCCCGCTCCGTACTCGTGCACGGCATCAGCCGCCTGCTTGAAAGCCGCAACCGCACCCGGTTGCCGGAAGATATTCCTTCGGGGGTCAATAGATGTCAGGTACGTACCGATAAGGCCGATGCCACCCTTTGCCTTGGCGACCCAGTAGTTGATGAGCCTGTCGCCGGGCAGGCCGGTGAGTCTTTCGGGATAGCCCATAGGGTAGTGCGGGCTGCTGAAAATCCGGTTCCTGACTGTAAGCGGGCCGATTTTGATTGGTGAAAAGAGGGTCTTAAACTCCTGCGCCATTATGTTCCTCCTTAACTGTCATCCCTGCAATCTGTGACGGGAGTGCCGCTCTCAACAGTGGTTTCCTGAACATGAGATTCAGCCTGATTCCGCTCTGGTCCCGTTCTAGACGTGCATGAAGAACTGCCTCATATCATCGGCTGAAACCGGGTATTGAGTTATTGTACAGGTCACGTCATGGCTGGTCAAGCAGATAATCAAGTGTGTAGACAGGAGCTATATCGAGGAATAAGTGTATTCAGACGGCAATATTCAGGGCGGATGGGAGCAGACTGAATCGGGCAGGGGCTTCCCCGAGAAGCTCACCATCCGCCTGCAGAAATATCCTTTGCCTGGCCTCTATCTCTACTTCTCTGGCCCTGGTCATGGTTACCTTGGGGTGTGTCAGGTGCGTGCCTTTATAGATTCGCGGCAGTGACCACAGCAGGTCAGGTTTACTCAGGTCATCTATCGTTAGCACATCAAACAGTCCGTCCGATGGGTCGGCATCCGGTGCCATAAGCATGCTGCCACCGCCGTATTTACCGTTGCTTGCTACTACAGAACAGACCCTTTTCTCCTGCACCTGTCCGTCCAGCTTCAGTGTTATGTCCCGGTTTTTATAGCAGAGGAGAGTGGTCAATAGTCCCAGCAGGTATGCCGGCATGCCACCGAGGGCTTTGTATTTCTGCGTAGTTGAGCGGACTACTTCGGCATCAAAACCCAACCCGGCGAAGTTGACGAAGAGCCGCTTCAACTGGTCACTGTTACTGGTATATTCCACAACTCCAATATCCACCTGGAGCTTCGTTGGATTCAGCAGTCGCTGGCAGGAGTCCTCGTAGCGGGGAGGAATGCCAATGGTGCGGATGTAGTCGCTGCCTGTCCCGGTACTGATGATGCCCAGAGTTACGTCCTTAATAGCGCCGCTGTCGTAGAGGCCATTGACTACCTCGTTTATCGTGCCATCCCCGCCTACACATACTACGAGTTCATAACCTTTCCTGACCGCTGCTCTGGCCAGCTCGATGGCGTGCTTGGGAGCCTCGGTGATATCGTGTTCAAAGCGCAGCCCGATGCTCTTCAGCAGGTCACTGATATGTGGCCATTTCTTGAGCGTCCTGCCGGCTCCGGCAATAGGGTTAACGATGAGTTTCGTGTGTAGCAAATGCAGTATCCCCCCGAATGTTTCTATCTGTAGTCATCTCCCGACCGCCCACGTGGTCATTCTCCAATCGCGGTGAAGCCTCCCGGCCCTTATCGCTCTTGTCACTAACAATATATCCAGGACACCCGGTTGTCAATCTCTATATGTGCGGTGTCCAGGACATACTATACACTTTTGAGGTTACGGGTACGGTGAGTATATTAGAGAGACCCTGAGATTACTCGATATTGACCGATATCACCTGGAGTGGAGGAAATCACCAACTGGACCAGTATGGACTACCGCACATGACCTCAACCCGTAAGAGTCATCACATTTCTCGTACCGGACGATTGCATCAGACCTGCTTGCGTTTCCACCTGCCGAGTCGGAAATATATTACGTAGGCAATTGCCCCAGCAACCATACCTGCTACCATGGCCCATCGCACCCCATAGACGCCTAAATCGGTAACGCGTGGCAGCAGCAACGATAGGGGTATTTGCACTACCCAGATGGTTAGCAGGGTAGCCAGCATCGGTGGTACAGTGTCACCAATCCCGGAGAGGCATTGCCCCATTACCGCATTCAGTCCCAGCACCAGGTAACCAACCGCCGCTATCCTCAGAAAGCTGCTGGCCAGTTTCACCAGCTCAGGCTCGGTGTTGAAGATGCCCACCACCTGTTCAGCCCACAGCAGTATTACCACCGTACAGGCGATCATGAAGCCCTCTCCCAGCCCCACTGCCAACCAGCTAGTCCTCTCCGCCCGCCCGGGTTGACCTGCCCCCAGGTTCTGCCCTGCCAGCACTCCAGCACCAACACCCAGCCCCATAATCGGGAAGAATAGCTGGACCTCAATCCTCTGTCCCAGGCTGTGAGCCGCCACAGCCATAGTGCCGAAGGGAACCATAATCCATGTCAACGCAAAGTGACCAAGTGACCTTCCCATACCGGTGAAAGAGGCAGGAATGCCAACCTTCACTATGCGCCATATCGCACCAGGGTCGAGGCGAAAACCACCTAGAGTCAGTCGCAGCCGCGTCCGTCCACTGAGCAGAATCCACAGTCCGAAAGCCATTCCCAGGCTCTGGGAAATAACATTAGTCAGCGCTGCGCCGCTGACGCCCAGACGTGGAAATATCCACCAGCCCAGCACGAGGAAGGGGCAGAGGGCTACATGGAAGAGTCTGAAGGAGACGGCTATCTTCATCGGAGTCATTGAATCCCCCGAGGCTTGCATGATTCCCTCAGTCATCATCCGAAAGGACATAGCCAGTGAGCCTACGAGCAATATACGTAGGTAAGCCGCACCCTCAGAAACGACTTCTGCTTCCATCCCCATCAGGATTAGTAACGTTTCGGCAAAGAAGATACCTGCCGCCATCAGGACTATGGCGAAACTGGCGCTAAGAACGAAGGCCTGCCTGGCTACATGATTGGCACCGCTGGCGTCCCCTGCGCCAATGAAGCGAGCGATCATGGCTCTCGCGCCAACGACGAAACCCATCATCGCCGAGTTCACCAGCATAACGGCGGTACCGGCAACACCCACCCCGGCGATAGAGGCAGACCCCAGCTTGCCTACCCATATCATGTCAATGGTCGGGCCCAACATGTTGAGAGTACTGCTTATCATCATGGGCCAGGACAACCGTAAAAGGTTGCCAACGATGCTGCCTTTTGTCAGGTCCCTGTCAAATCCCGCTGGTCTGCTCATTTACCGCTACTGCTTCTCTGAAGCTGCCCACGAATTCGCTGCCAGTATCCGCCCCGGACAGTGCCGTTCCATAATATCCACGTTTCGCGAGAATATGACCCAATACTATCATATCTTCCTCACCTTGTGCCTGTGGAGCGCTATTGGGTGTGCTGGCGTATCGGCAAGACTTGACAGGGAAAGGAAATGCACCCGGAGGGTAATCCTTCCCATTGACTGTGCCACCTGTTGAGCTGGAGTTCCCGGTACTGGAGCAATCTGGATAGCCTTTGGGGCTGACCGCAGGGTGATGAGACGCAAAGCCAGCGCGAAGGTTCTGCCTGCTGTGCGGTACAGCCGGCTACCGGAAGTACTTCACATAACGTAGCGGTCATATGTGTGGGAGCTTCCTGTACTGCTGTCTGGGCCAGCGTGAGAGGGACTGTCCTCTATGCTAGTGGTAGTCGGTGACGCCGGGCCGGTAATTTCGGAGGGCAAACATCAGCAGGGCAGCGGCAAAGGCTCCGCTACCATAAGACGGGAGTCTGCGGGCCTACATCTGCCATGTCCGGCGTGCCTCTTCCAGGTCACTAGGGAAATCAATATCTATCCAGGGACGGTCGGTGGTGTGTACTCTGATTTCCTGGCCATTGTCGATGAGCCGCCGGATAAGCCGCGGGAAACTAGTAGCGAGGTCAGTCCTGGCCACCTGCTCCAGTTCCGCCACCAGTGCCGGGATAGTGCCGGGACCGAATTTGGCCATGCCGACAAACTCACCGTGGGGGGCTTCGACATCCTTGCCCATGGCACTGACCAGTCCCCGCCGTAGCACGACCTTCTCCGCTTCCCGGTCAATCCCCTTGGGGTCCACCACCAGAATGATGCCATCGTCTTCGGCGAGGACCTCGCGGAAGAGCTGCGTCTCGAAGAGAGTGTCATCGTACAGCAAGAGGAAACCCGATTTGAGCTCCTGCCGCACCAGCCACAGATTCATGGCCACGTTGCAGACCTCATAGAAGGGGTTGTAGATGCAGGTAGCTTTCCCCCGGCAAAGCCCCTCGACCTGGTCGGTGCAAAACCCGGTTATTACTACTATATCCCTGACCCCGGCATCTTGCAGTGCGTCGAGCTGGTGGTCAAGGATAGGTCTTCCGGCTACCTCCAGCATACTTACCGGTGTGTTCTTGGTGAGGGGTAGCAAGCGGGGGCTTCTGGCGGCTGCCGTGATAATGCCCTTCATTTTGTTAACTCTCCACTCCTGTGATTAGACGCATGCGGATGAAGGCGCTCAGTCGGTCGATAATCGTTACAGTTACTACCATGACTATTAGTGTCATGAGCACCTCCTGGCTCTTAAAAAGTCGAATGCTGGTAATAAGCTCAATGCCGATGCCCCCGGCCCCTACCAGCCCCAGAATGGTGGCTGCACGGAAGCTGTGCTCTAGATAGTAGAAGGTGTAGCCAATGAACAGAGGTTTTACCTGGGGCACAATGCCGTAGTAAACAGTCTGGATGCGGTTGGCGCCGGTGGCGGCTATTGCGGTTACCAGGTCTTGATTAACGGATTCGATTGTCTCGGAGAAGTATTTGCCCAGCGCACCGAGAAGGTGTACGGTGAGGGCCAGGACACCGGGGAAAGGTCCCAGACCAACCATTGAGACAAATATAAGTGCCCAGACAATCTCATTGATACCGCGACAGGCATCAAACAGAGTCCGGGTAGCCTGATATACCGGACGGTAGGGCATGATATTCCTGGCAGCCAGGAATGAGAGCGGCAGGGCCAGGGCAGCTCCAAGAGTAGTGCCCATCACGGCCATCTGCAAAGTCTCACCAGCCTTAAGCATAAGCCTGCCTGTGATTGACCAGTCCGGGGGGAACATCCGCGCTACATATTCAGCCATGAAGGGAAGGCCACGGACAAATGTAGCCGGGTTCGTGTTACTGCCCTCAATCGCCCAATAGTACAGGAGGACAATACCCACCATTATAGCGGTGTGGCGGAATCTCCTCCCCGGTCTTGTGAATATCTTAATTTTAGAAACCCCTCTTTCCGTATAGAACCCAGTCCTCGGTCTCGCCGTAGATGTCGATTATGTCTTTGTCGGTGAGTTCATCCGGAGTGTTATCAAAGACAATCTCGCCGTCTCTGAGGCCAACCATACGAGTAGCATAGGACTTGGCAAGCTCCAGGAAGTGGAGGCTGGCCACCAGTGTGATATTATGTTCGATACAAATTTCCTGGATGAGGTCCATGACCTCCTTCATTAACTTGGGGTCCAGGCTGGAGACCGGCTCATCGGCAAGGATAATGGTGGAACGCTGCGACATTGCCCGCGCTATAGCTACCCGTTGTTTCTGACCCCCACTCAGGTCACTGACTCGCTTATCCAGGTATTCTTCCAGCCCCACCCTCTTCAGGGCATCAATAGCTATGGCAGAGTCTTCCTCACTGAACCTGCCCAGAACACTCGGAATAGTACCGGTATAACCAAGTCTTCCCAGGAGGACATTCTTCAGTGCGGATGCTCCCTCCAGCAGGTTGAAATGCTGGGAGATTACGCCAATCTGACGTCGTATATCTTTGACCTCTTTGACTGGAAGGGTAGTAATCTCGGTGCCATCGATATGAATCCTGCCTTCAGTGGGATAAATGGAAAGGTTGATACAGCGGAGCAAGGTAGACTTGCCGGCTCCGCTGGAACCAAGAAGCACCAGGCGCTCTCCCTTGCGGACTTGAAGGTCGATGTTCTTTAGAGCCATCTCTGTGTCGGCTCGGTCACCGTTGCCAGTATTCCTCTTAGCTCCAGCTCTGACCTTGTAATAGTGGCTCAGCCCTTCTATCTTTATCATGCTATCCAACCGACTATAAATCCAGGTCCAGTATCTCAGCTACCTCCCGAATGATGTCGTAATCGGAATCGGATACTTTCATGTACTTTTCGATATCACCCCAGCCTTTTACCTGGTGGAGAGTCTGCTGGTCCATATCTAGCAGGACCTGCTGAATCTTCGCCTTAAAGTCCGCAGGCAGGTCTCCCCTGAGGGCGATAGGTGAACCCGGTATTGGTTCGGATTCGAAGAGGATGATATTAACCTCGGGGTCAATCTGACCTTCATTCACCATGCGGTAATGCGAGTTATCACTAGTGGTACCGGCGTCAACCTGTCCATTCATCACAGCGAGCTCGACGGCATTGTGGGTTCCCGCGTAGAACATCGTGGAGAAATCATTGTCCGGGTCAATCCCATTCTCGACCAGCATCGTCCTCGGTATCAGGTTGCCCGATGTGGAAGCCGGGTCGACAAAAGCGAAAGAGCGTCCTTTAAGGTCATCGTATGTCTTGATACCGGAGTCTGCACGGGTGATAATGACGCTCTTGTAGGTCGATTTGCCGGTGTCTCGCCTGATACCGTTGGCGATTGCCTCTGCACCCGCTTCCTTGGCCGCGAGGATATAAGAGAAGGGACCGAACCAGGCCATGTCGATGTGCTTGTTACGCATTGCCTCTATGCAGGCGGTATAATCGTTGGTTACCTGGAGTTCCACCTTGACACCAAGCTTCTCTTCCAGGTAGTCGGCCACGGGCTGGTAGTTGCGCAGCATCTCAGCGGCGTCATCGGCTGGAATCAAACCCAGGCGAAGTGTGGTTATTTCCCCCTCGGCTTTCTGGCATCCTGTTGTGACTATTGCTGTAGACAACAGGAAGAGTATACATATCATGAAAGTAGATTTCCAGAATCGTCTCATTTGTGCCTCCTTCTTGCCGGTACTGATTTCTATTTCGACGCTACCTGAAGTCCCTTATTGCCGGTTACTCTGGAAATCCCTCAAGTAGCAGGAACTTTAACCACTATTCTCGAATTGATGTTGTACTTTAGCTAGGTCCTGGGGAGTGTCAATTTCTGCCCAGCCTCCATCGATGTCCACGCTAGCCACCGTCATACCCCTGTCTATAAGCTCCTGGAGCATGTCGGTCATGTACGCTTTCCTGAGCGAGGCGGCATGGCGAAAAGGTCTGTCGGGGTTCTCCATAGCGTGATGGTAGGCTACCTTCATCAGCTCGGCCCCGGCTCTGGTGAACCTGGCCAGACCGATAAACTCTCCGTGGGCCTCTTCCGGTGTCACTTCCTCTTTGCCGATTTTCAAAATCCGGCCGTCCACGGCCTTTACCAGTTCCGCCTCCGAGATTGGGTGCTGGTCCCGCCCCACATAGTGCTTTGCCCAGTTGACATCTACTATAGCGGCAATGTCGGCTTCACTCTTGAGGAGCCTGGCGACGGTCTCCTCGGTGTAGACGATGTCTGAATACGAGAATACGAAGTCGCCCGTCATCGCCTCTTCAGCGTAGAACAGGGACACCAGGATGTTGTTGTCTCTGAAGTCGGGGTTGTGATAATAGGTGAGGCCCGGGAAGTCTATCAGGTGGCTCTGCCAGCCCCTGACCACCGAGATATCCTCGATGCCGTTGGTCCTGAGGGCACCCAGGGTTCTCTCCATGATGGTCTGACCGCCAACTTCCAGGAGGCATTTCGGCCTGTTTCTGGTGAGGTGGTTCAGCCGACTGCCCGGTCCGGCGGCGACAATGATTGCTTTCAATACCCGGGTTTCCTTTCCGCAGTTATTCAGTCCTGGTCTTCAGTACGGACTCAAGCTCGCGGTTCACCCTGTTGAAGTCTTCCAGGGTGTCAATCTCCGCCCAACCTCCCTGAATATCGACATGGTGTACCGGATAGCCCTGGTCAATGATTTCCTGTACCATATCGGAGAAATAGGCCTTCTCCAGCGAGGGGGCCTTATGGAAGGCCCCGGTTCTGTACCTCACCGTTGCCCGGTCGTAGCCTGCTTTCAGGGTCTCGGAGCCTCTCTTGCTGAACTTGGCCAGGCCGATGAACTCACCATGAACGTCCTGCAAGTCGGTAATATTACGACCAATCTGCGTTATGAGGTCGCCTTCAGCCATAACCAGTTCAGCCTCAGAAATCGGGTGTTGATGGCGGTGGCGATAGTGACTCTCCCAATCTGTATCGACAACGAGCGAAACATCAGACCGGTCTTGCAGCAACTGTTCCAGCACGTCCTTATCGTAGATGATGTCCGAGTAACAGAAGATGAACTCGTCGTCCATCTCGTTCTTGGCGGAGAAAAGCGACCGCAGTATCCCGGTGTTGCGGAAGTCCCGGTTGTCATAATAGCGGATTTCCGGGTAGTCTATCTTGTTTCCCTGGTAGCCGCGGACCACGGCGATGTCGTGAATACCGCACTCGCGGAGGGTTTCCAACCCCCGGCCGATGAGGGTCTTGTGACCGATTTCCAGCAGCCCTGCCGGCTTATCCGGGATTAAGGACAGCAGGCGGTCATTCTGGCCGGCGGCAACGATTATGGCCCGGATATTACGACGCCTTCCCAGGAAGCTAAGGTCGACTCCCTGACGGGAGAGTTCCAGCAGGTAGACCTCCAGCATCTCTTCACCGTGGCTTTCCAGGATTACATCCGCTAGCTTGTCAGCCAGCCTGTCACTGAGGCGGCTGAGCACCTTGCGGTGAAGCTGCCTGCTGACAATGGTCGTTTCAAGCTCGCTGGCCAGTCCGGCAGGGCCGTGGCGAAAGCGTTTGTGGCCGGCCAGCCCCTGGGCGGTTTTGAACTCGGTACCACAAATATCACACCTGTTCATTAGTACTGAGTATACTACTGAGATACTCGAATGTCAAGTCCTGAACCTAAGGCTGTGACCTATTGCCAATCGACATTTGTTGGGCTATGATTAATCAGGCGAAGCTAACAGGGGTAGATATGGGTCAGGGGGAAAAAGCGGTCGTTACCGGAGGGGCCGGTTTCATCGGCTCAAACATCGTCGATGAACTGGTGAGGCGAGGGTACCAGGTTACCGTCCTCGACAACCTGTCTACCGGCAAGAGGGAGAACATAGAGCACCTGCTCAAGAATGGCCAGGTGGAGTTCGTTGAGGGCAGCATTACCGACCTTGCTCTCTTGCAGGAGGCTTTAGAAGGTGCTCATTATGTATTCCACGAGGCCGCAGTTGCCAGTGTCCCCAGGAGTATTGACAGGCCGTTAGACTCTCACGAGGCGAATGCCACCGGTATCCTGAATGTACTGCTGGCTGCCCGGGATAATGGGGTCAGGAAGGTGCTCTACGCATCCTCATCGTCAGTCTACGGAGACACACCCACCCTTCCCAAGACAGAGGCGATGCCTCCCAATCCCCGGTCTCCCTATGCCGTGAGCAAGATTGTCGGTGAGTACTACTGCGGGGTCTTCCACGAGGTATACGGCTTGCCCACAGTGAGTCTGCGTTATTTCAATGTCTTTGGACCCAGGCAGGACCCTGAATCACAGTACTCGGCCGTTATCCCAAGTTTCATCAGCCGTATTGCTCAGGGGAGCCCGCCGGTTATCTTCGGGGATGGTGAGCAGACCAGGGATTTCACCTTTGTCAGAGACGTGGTGTCGGCCAACATCCTCGCGGCCGAAAGTAAGGCTGTGGGTGTATTCAACATCGGCAGTGGCAGCAGGAATTCTCTCAATGAACTCGCCACTCTTATTATCAAACTCATGGGTAAGAATCTTCAACCTGTATACGAAAGTCCCAGGCGGGGTGATGTAAAGGATAGTCTGGCGGATGTCTCCCGTGCCCGGCAGTTCGGGCATGAGTCGCGGTGGACACTGGAGGAAGGACTCAAGGAAACGATAAAGGCAATGATTGACCGCGCGTAACGGGAATGATATCGACGTCGGGAATATGTGGCTGAAGACGGACCCAAGGTGATGAACAGAAAGATGAGAGCCCTGGTCCTGTCCGGTGGTACCGGTACGCGGTTGAAGCCGCTGACGCATACTATGGCCAAGCAGTTGCTGCCGGTGGCGAACCGTCCTATCCTGTTCTACGTTCTGGACCAGATACTTGAGGCTGGTATCAGGGATATAGGTATCATCATATCTCCGGAAACCGGCGACTGGGTAAGACAGGCGGTAGGAGATGGTTCAAGGTGACAGGCCAGCATCACCTACATCCTCCAACTTGAGCCAGCCGGACTGGCCCACGCGGTCAAGACCGCCCGGGATTTCCTTGCTGATGACCCGTTCCTGATGTTCCTGGGTGATAACCTTATCCGGGGAGGTGTCAGGGAACTGGTGGAGGAGTTCCGCCAGGAGGAGCCTGATGCCCTGATTCTGCTAAAGGAAGTAGAGGACCCGAGCCGGTTCGGCGTAGCCGAACTGGATGACCGGGGGAACGTGGTCAACCTGGTGGAAAAGCCCAAAGAACCGCGAAGTAATCTAGCCCTCGTCGGTGTCTACCTTTTTACCCCTGAGATACATCAGGCTATTGCCCGGATTAAGCCTTCCTGGCGGGGAGAGCTGGAGATTACGGATGCCATACAGAAGCTTCTGGAAATGCACAAAGAGGTAAGGAGCCATGTTCTTGAGGGCTGGTGGCTTGATACCGGCAAGAAGGACGACATCCTGGAGGCAAACAGGGTTGTCCTTGACGAGCTCTTGGAACGGAACATTATCGGTAAGGTGGACACAAAGAGTAAGGTCGTGGGCAGGGTAGAAGTAAGGGACTCAGCCATAGTGGAAAACTGCGAGATACGCGGTCCGGTCTCTATCGCTGAAGGTTGCGTCCTCAGGGATTCATACATTGGTCCCTGCACAAGCAAACAAAGTTACCCTCATTTCCCAGGCCCACTACCAGAGGGCTGTCCTTGCGCAGGGCCACTATCCTGTCGGGTTCCCTTGCAGAGATGGCGGCGATGGCGTAGGAGCCCTTCAGTTCCTTGCCAACGAGACGCACGGCGTCTTCCAGGGAGGAGCCGTTAGCGACGTAGTCTTCGATAAGATGGACAACGACCTCGGTGTCCGTTTCCGAAACAAACTTGTGACGGGAATAGAGACGGTGGGCAAGTTCGCGATGGTTCTCGATAATGCCGTTATGGACGA
>JADHXC010000064.1 GCA_016783135.1 Dehalococcoidales bacterium
CTGGTATGCCTACGGCTGCTCCCAGTGCGGTTACTGTGTGCATGAATGCGACCAGTTCTACGGTCGTGGCTGGGAGAGTCAGAGTCCGCGTGGCAAATGGTACTGGTTACGAGAGTACATGGAGGGGCGTGAGGAATGGGACCAGTTTATGGTCGATACCATTCTCGTTTGCACCACCTGTGAGCTTTGTAATCTGCGCTGCTCGGCATCACTCCCCATCGAGCCCTCCTGGATGAAGCTGCGCGGCAAACTTATTGACGAGGATAAGAAAATGACCATCCCCCCCTTCGAGATGATGGCAGCCGCGCTTACCAAGGAAGGCAACATCTGGGCCGGCTACCGCAAGAACCGCAGCGACTGGTTCCCGGAAGAGCTCTGGGAAAAACACGGACCGTCTCATAAGGCAAAGGTGGCATATTTCGCAGGTTGTACCGCAAGCCACGTAGAGACAGACATCGCTATCGCCGCCGTTCGTCTCCTCGATGCCGCCGGGGTTGATTTTACCTACGTCGCTGAAAAGGAGAACTGCTGCGGCACACCGATGCTCGTTTGTGGCAAGTGGGATATATTCGCCGAGACGATGAAGCAGAACATTGCGGCCATCAAGGAAGTGGGCGCCGATACCGTGGTTACCTCCTGCCCCGCTTGCGATATGATGTGGCGCCAGATCTACCCGCGCTGGGCAAAGAAACTTGGTATTGACTATGACATTACCACCAGCCACTACACCGAGGTCATTGCCGAACAGATTAATAATGGAAAGTTCCAGTTCCCGGACACGGGCAAGAAGACCAAGGTCACCCTGCACGATTCCTGCCATATTGGGCGGGTCTCCAGTGTTTATGATGCCCCGCGTGATTTTATCAACGCCATTCCCGGCGTGGAACTCGTCGAAATGGAGCACAACCGCGAATGGGCGCACTGCTGCGGCAGCGTGCTCACCATGATTAAGGACCCACCGGTAGCGGCGGACATCGGCAAATCACGCATGGACGAGGCGATGGCTACCGGCGCCGAGAAGTTACTGGCTATGTGCCCTTGCTGCGAGTTTCAGTTCCGCGTTACCGCCGAGAAGAAAGGGCTGCCCATCGAGACCATTGATCTGGCGCGCTTCGCCGCTTCGACACTCGGCTACAAGTTCCCCGACCCCAACCCGGAGGTGCAACGCCAGTGGGCAGTCTTCGAGGCGATGATTGCCCTGATGACGCCGGAGGGCTTTGCCACGCTGATGGGTACGATGTGGCCCGAGATGATTGACGCTATGCCGTTCGGCATGGGCAGGATGATGCGCTTTATGGGTAAAATACCCGGCGCGCTTAATCTGATGAAGCCTATGTTCCCGATACTCTTTCCCAAGCTCCTGCCAATGATGATGCCCAAGGTGATGGCAGTAATGCTGGAACGGGTTGGTGAGCGCATCCCCATGCCAGACTACATGCGGGAGCAGATGCCGGAGCTGATGCCAAAAGTCATGGACAACCTGATGCCCCATATGATTGGTGATGTGGTCCCGCTGGTTACAAAGCCAATGATAGATTACCTCAGGGGGGTGTAGGCACGAAAACAGCAGTATCAACAAAAGCTTATAATGTACAATACAAACGAGAAGGGGCTGGGAGACATTTACCCAGCCCCTTAAATCTGGCAATCGCTAACGATTTACAGTGTACCATCCTTCCTGTAAACTAACAGTCAAGAAAAGGCCGGAATGACCCCTGCCCTTGTGGTAGTGGTAAGAAGTATAAGAGGTGTCACGGAATATAGTATCTACCCGTAGCCCGGCCCCCGTTCCCTTGTATCACGGGGGCCTACAACACCAGTAATAGCTTTAAAACGAACTAAAAAGTGACATAGTTCTACACTTGACTTGCTGAGTAACTTGTAATAATCTTGCGTTATTAAAAAGGAGTAAAGCGATATGTTTAATGAAGGCATTAAGGCAAAAGATATCGAGTTTATCAGATTCTTTAGGACAGCATTTGGTCGGGGAGAAGTAACTGATTGGCTTGAAAAAAACCCTGAAAGAATCATTCTTGGTATAAATTTTGTGCCAGTAAATCAGGCCACCGCTTTTGATACCATTCTGATTCTTAAAAAATAAGCCTTCTCTATTGCACCAACTAAATGGAAATAAAACCTTCCCATGTTCGTACAATGGTAGTTTGGAACTCAGCAAGGCAAAATATGGACGGATTATTCTCCATCTGAAGCTACGTCCACGACAATCAAACATCCCAATGTTTGTTCAGCCAGGAATAATACTGACAGTCTCTTTTCCGGTGGAAGAATTATAGTCATTGACAATCAAACATCCCGATGTTTGTCCAGTGGTAGTAATTGGAGGAGAACGAGAAGGGAGCATTTCAGCTCCCCTCTGCATTTTCGATTGGACATTCAGACGATTTTTTGCCTGGTAGATACAGGGGTGCCCTTATTGAGTCATCATCTCACGCCCGGGTGCCAGGCACGATAATCCGCGACTCCTTTTACAGAATCGTGGTGACCGGACCACATCAGAGGTAGTAAAAGGTATGGAATAAACCAATGTAGGACTCCGTACTGGAGATTGACAGACAGGCGTCATGGAAGTACTATGTTGCTAGCGACGCTGAGGAGCATGGTGCCTCATCGTGAGTTGAAATGGGAAATCCAAGATACAATTGACTCAAGGAGTTGTGGCGTCTCGATAGGATGAGCATAATACTGATGCCAGAGGACTATACTAAGATGCGACCGCCCGGAAACCTGGAGCCTGCGATAATGCAGGCTCTTGAGTGGAGAGAGAAGGAGGCTTCTACATAATGAACATCGCCCAGTTGGCAGAGCAAGGGAAGTTCATCATCACTACTGAAATCGGCCCGCCAAAGGGTGTGGATATAAAGGAAATGCTCGAAATCGCCGAACTGATGCGCGGTAAAGTTGACGCATTGAACGTCACCGACCAGCAGAGTTCCGTAATGAGACTGGGTTCGTTGCCCGTCTGCCGTCTTCTCAAGGAGAGCAGTCTGGAACCCATCTTCCAGATGACCTGCCGGGACCGTAATCGCATCGCTCTCCAGTCAGACCTGCTCGGTGCCTACGCGTTGGGAATTACCAATGTCCTCTGCCTCACCGGTGATTCTGTTTCTTTGGGTGACCACCCTCAGGCGAAGCCAGTGTTTGACCTCGATTCTGTGTCGCTGCTGTGTGCTGCCAGGCAATTGGAAGGAGGGAAAGACCTTTCCGGGAACGACCTTGAAGGAGCGCCCGAGTTCTGTCTCGGTGCTGTGGTCTCACCCGAATCCGAGCCCCTGGAACCTCAGTTAATCAAGATGGAGAAAAAGGTCAAGGCCGGAGCGCAATTCTTTCAGACCCAGGCAGTATACGACTCGAAGAAACTTGAGGAGTTCATGAAGGCTGTAGCCCCGCTGAATGTGCCGGTAATGGTGGGTATTGTACTCCTCAGGTCGGCCGGTATGGCACGGTTCATGAACAGGTCCATTGCTGGAATTCATGTCCCTGAGGAACTCATCGAGGAGATGGAAAAGACCGAGAAACGGGCTAAGACAAGCGTTGAGATTGCCGCTCGACTTATCAACGAGATGAAAGGTCTCTGTCAGGGGGTACATATTATGGCTATCGGCTGGGAAAAGAGAGTGCCGGAGGTCCTTGAGGCCGCCGGGCTTTAGTCCGAGGCAGGAGAAGAAGCCGATTCGGTCACCGCAGGTTGGGCATCTGCCCGCTGATGTGACCGGCGATTAGGCGAGGTAGGAACGTGTCGATTGTGCAATTGCCCCAGGAAATTATACCCAACCCATCGCAGCGAAAAATGGTTGAGGAGCTGAGTGGGGAACGGATATCCGCCTGTTTCCAGTGTGAGAAGTGCACTAACGGCTGTCCGGTAACCTTCGCCATGGACCTTGTCCCCCACATTGCAATACGTCTCCTTCACCTCGGCCAGGTCGACGAAGTCCTTCGTAGCGATACCATCTGGGTCTGCGCCTCTTGCGAGACCTGCGCGACGAGATGCCCCAACAATATTAACATTACTCGTGTCATGGATACTCTCAGACAGTTGGCACAGCGTGAGGGAGTCAAACCGTCACAGAGAAACGTCCCTCTCTTCCACTCTGCCTTCCTCTCTTCTATTCGGAGACACGGCCGGGTGCATGAAACTGAGATGGCAGTAGACTTCACCCTCAGAAGTGAGGGGATTCGCGGCCTTCTCAAACAGGTCAGCACCGGCCTGGCGATGTTCACCCGCGGAAAGATTAAGCTCTTGCCTCCCAGGCTGCGAGGAAAACGTCAGATAAAAGATATGTTTAAGAAAGCGGGGGTGACAGGGTAGTGGTAGAAGTTTCATACTATCCGGGATGCTCCCTTCATGGTGTCGCCAGGGAGTACAACGAGTCCACCGAAGCAGTCTCCGAGAAACTCGGGGTCAATCTGGCGGAACTGGAGGACTGGAACTGCTGCGGGGCTTCCTCTGCCCACGCAACCAGCAATGAGTTAGCTCTGGCATTACCCGAGCGGAACCTCAGGCTGGCCGGCCAGGCGGGAATGGACCTCGTCGTCCCCTGTGCTGCCTGCTATTCAAGACTGAGAGCAGCAGAGAAAGAGCTACTGGCCGATACGACCACAGAGGGTGCTGCCGATAAATACCAGGGCGGCTTCCAGGTCAAGCACCTCGCCGATTTCTTCTGGGAAGACGTTGGCGAAGATACAATACTGAGCCAGGTAACCAGACCTCTTGACGGTCTTAGCGTTGTCTGCTACTACGGCTGCCTCATCACCAGGCCTCCCAGAGTCACCGATGTCACCGACTCGGACAACCCCGAATCAATGGACAACCTGATGAAAACAGTGGGTGCGGATGTCCGGGATTGGTCATACAAGACGGACTGTTGCGGGGCCGGCCATGTCCTCACCCTGCCCCGGGTAGCCCAACAGATGATACAGAAGCTCCTGGACATGGCGCAGGAGGCCGGAGCGGATTCCATCGTCTCCGGGTGCCCGATGTGCCAGTCCAACCTGGACAGAATCCAGGAAGATATCTCGCGAGAGACAGGGAAGAAATATAGCGTCCCCATCCTTTATTTCACGGAGTTGATGGGCCTGGCGTTCGGACACCCCTCGGCCGGGAAATGGTTCTCAAGACACATAGTGGACCCAAGACCACTGCTCAAGCAGAAGGGCCTGATTTGAGAGAGGTATAGTAGTGAGCAACAACGGTAGCAAAGAGAAGTCCGACCAACAGAAAGTCGGTGCCGTGATGGTCGTCGGCGGAGGCATCTGCGGTATGCAATCCGCCCTGGACCTGGCCAACTCCGGTTTCAAGGTCTACATCGTAGAAGAGACCACCGCCATTGGTGGCAGGATGTCGCAACTCGACAAGACCTTCCCGACAAACGACTGCTCAATGTGCATGATATCCCCCAAGCTGATTGAGGTCGACAAGCACCTCAACATAGAGATACTCTCAAACTCCCGGGTGCAGTCGTTGGAAGGAGAAGCCGGCGATTTTCAGGTAAAGGTGCTCAAGCGGCCGCTCTATATCGATATTGAAAAGTGCAGCTCTTGTGGTGATTGCCTTGAGGCATGCCCGGTAGACCTGATAGATGACTTCGAGCAGGGCCTGACCACCCGTAAGGCCGTCCACAAGCGCTATCCCCAGGCTATCCCCAGTGCCATGTCTATCAGTAAGGCGGCCAGACCACCCTGCAAGCTTAGCTGCCCCGCCGGCTGTAACGGACAGGGGTATGTAGCCCTTATCTCAAAGGGCAAGTACGTAGAAGCACTGGACCATATCAAACAATGGATACCACTGCCGGCGGTGCTCGGTAGAATCTGCCATCACCCCTGCGAACAAAACTGTAACCGTAACGAGGTTGATGAGTCGGTAGGCATCGCCCCCCTGAAGAGATTTGCTGCCGATATCGTCAGGCAGAAACGACAGGAAGGTACCATTCCTCCTGAAGAAAAACCCGTAATTGATACCTCGAAGGCGAAAGTAGCCGTTATTGGTGCCGGGCCTTCGGGACTCACCTGTGCCCACGACCTTGTCAAGCTGGGCTACCCGGTTACCATCTTCGAGGCAGGCTCCCTTCCCGGCGGGCAGCTTCAATCGGCCATCCCCAAGTACCGGCTTCCCAAGGATATCCTGGCCGCCGATATCGAGGACATTATCAGCACGGGTATTGAGCTGAGACTCAATACCCCGATAAACAACGACTTCTCATTGAAAGATGTGAAAGCGCAGGGCTACCAGTCAATCTACCTGGCAATCGGGGCTCAGCTAAGCCGCGGCCTGCCGATACCGGGAGTGGACCTGCCGCAGGTCACGCTTGCCCTTGACTTCCTGCGAGACGTCAACGAGGACAAAGAAGTCAGCCTCGGCAAGCGGGTAGTCGTCGTCGGTGGCGGCAACGTAGCGATGGACGTCGCCCGCACGGCACGCCGTCTCGGTGTTTCCGAGGTTACGGCCGTTTGCCTTGAGTCACCGGAGGAAATGCCGGCACACTCCTGGGAGATAGAAGAAGCCGAGGAAGAGGGTACCCGGATTGTCAACCGCTGGGGTCCCAGGCAGATTCTCGGCAAGGACGGCCATGTGACCGGAGTCGAGTTCGAGAAGTGCACCTCGGTATTCGATGATGAGGGAAGATTCAGCCCGACCTTCGACCACGATATTACCACTGAAATTGACTGCGACACTGTGATTATAGCCATCGGACAGGCCACCGAATTGTCGGTTCTATCCAATGAGACCGGTGTCACAACCACCCGGGGCGGCTGGCTCTCCGTAGACCCGATGACACTGGCCACTAATGAGGAAGGTGTCTTTGCCGGTGGTGACGGCGTCACCGGGCCGAAATCGGCCGTCGAGGCAATCCAGCACGGTCATGAAGCCGCCATCTCCATGGACCGCTATCTCAATGGGATTGACCTTCACGAGGACCGGGACCACAAGGAACAGGAGCCGGCACCGATTCCAACCGGCAAACACGAGAAGAAGAAAAGAATCATCAGCAGCAGGATACCCCTGGAGCGAAGGGTATCCAGTTTCGATGAGATTGATGCCACCTTCACCGAGGAGGAAGCCCTGGCGGAGGCCGAACGGTGCCTTGACTGTGGCTTGTGCAGTGAGTGTCTCCAGTGCGTCGCTGCTTGCCAGGCTAAGGCCATCGAGCATGAGCAGACAGAGCAGGAGGTCGAGCTTCAAGTCGGTTCTGTAATCCTGGCTCCCGGCTTTGAACCGTTCGATGCCGCCATTAAGAGCGAGTATGGTTATGGTCGCATGGCTAATGTGGTCACGGCCATGGAATTCGAGCGCATCCTGTCTGCCTCGGGTCCATACCAGGGTCAGGTATTACGTCCGTCCGACGGCAAGCACCCGGCGAAAGTTGCCTGGATACAGTGCGTCGGTTCGAGGGATGAGACCTGCGACAGAGAATACTGCTCTTCGGTTTGCTGCATGTACGCTACCAAGGAGGCGATAATCGCCCGCGAACATGACAGCACCATCCAACCCACGATATTCTACAATGACCTCAGGGCCTATGGTAAGGGTTTCGAGAGATATTATGAGTCAGCCAAGAACAGGTTTGGTATACGCTACCTGAGGGGTATCCCTTCCGGAGTCAAAGAGTTACAGCAAAGCAAGAACTTACTCATCGATCATGGTGGTGAGGACGGCCAGAAGGTCCAGGAAGAGTTCGATATGGTCGTGCTGTCGGTGGGATTGCAGCCATCGGCAAGCACCCGGGACCTGGCCGATACCCTTGGGATTGAGCTGGACAGGTTCGGGTTCTGCCTCACCGATGACTTTAACCCGAATGCCACCTCGCGTGACGGCATCTATGTCGCTGGCGCGTTTGACGCCCCGATGGATATCCCTGAATCAGTGATGAGCGCCAGCAGTGCCGCCTGTCTTGCCTCGGAAGGTATCGCCGGGGAGCGTGGCACGCTGGTGACGGAGAAGGAATATCCCCCGGAGCAAGATACGAAAGGACAGGAGCCGCGTGTCGGCGTCTTTGTCTGCCGCTGCGGCTCCAATATCGCCCGGGTGGTTGATGTCCCTGGTGTAGCGGAATACGCTGCCACACTGCCATTTGTGGTGCATGCCGAGGAAAACCTCTACACATGCTCCGCCGATACGCAGAACAAGATAGTCGCCGCCATTAAAGAGAAAGAGCTTAACCGCGTCGTCGTTGCCTCCTGCAGTCCACGCACGCACGAGCCGCTATTCCAGGACACGATACGTGATGGTTGCCTTAACAAGTACCTCTTTGAGATGGCTAATATCCGTGACCAGTGCTCCTGGGTGCACTCCCTGCACATGCCGGAAGCCACCGACAAGGCCAAAGACCTGGTACGGATGGCCGTCGCCCGTGCTGTTACTCTTGAGCCGTTACACCAATCACAGGTCGAAGTGACGGAGAGGGCACTGGTCATCGGCGGTGGCCTGGCGGGAATGACGGCCGCCGTGGAATTCGCCCGGCAAGGATACGATTCGGTACTGATTGAGAAAGAAAACGAACTGGGCGGCAATCTGCGAAACATTCACTATGTCCATGGTAGCCCCGAATCACCGCAGGCACTGCTGTCTTCACTGGTAGACCAGGTGGAGAATGAATCGAAGATAACCGTCTACAAGGGTGCAAACATCCGTAGCTTCTCCGGATATGTCGGTAACTACGTAACAGAAATCACCACCGACTCCGGTGATATCACCGAAATAGAGCACGGTGTGGTCGTCCTTGCCACCGGCGCCACCGAGTACAAGCCCACCGAATACCTGTACGGTCAGTCTGGCCGTGTGCTGACACAGCTCGAACTTGAGGGCAGGATTGTCGGGAGTGACGAAGGTATTCGGAACGCGCGCTCAGTGGTAATGATACAGTGTGTTGGCTCGCGTGAAGAAGGGCATATGTACTGTAGTCGCATCTGTTGCACCCAGGCGGTCTCCAACGCCGTCAAACTGAAAGAGGAGAACCCTGATATCGAGATCTGCGTCCTCTACCGGGATATTCGCACCTACGGAATGAACGAACTCCTCTACCGCCAGGCGCGGGAGATGGGAGTGACCTTCATCCGCTACGACGTGGACAGGAAGCCCGAAGTCACCGAGGACCAGGGGAAATTGACGGTACGAGTTTTTGATTCGGTTCTGGGGGCCAACATCCTGCTGGAACCGGATTACCTTACCCTGAGTACTGCAATACGGCCCCACGACGACGCCGAGGAACTCGCCAGCAGACTAAAGCTGCCGCTCACGCAGGACAGGTTCTTCATGGAAGCACACATGAAACTGCGGCCACTGGACTTCGTCAACGACGGGATGTACCTCTGCGGACTTGCCCACTCGCCCAAGACCGTTTCGGAGTCTATCACACAGGCAAGAGGCGCCGTATCACGAGCGGTAACCATCCTCTCGCAGGCCTACCTCATGGTGGGCGGCGTTGTCTCCGTGGTGGAACAGGACAAGTGCGTTGGCTGTCTGACCTGTGTCCGCTCTTGTCCTTTCGATGTGCCGAAGATAAACGCCGACGGTGTTGCCGAAATCGAGGCGGCTGCCTGCCAGGGCTGCGGCATCTGCGCCAGTATGTGCCCGCGTAAAGCAATCAAGCTGCAGCACTACTCAGATGAACAGGTCATGGCCAAGACGGCCGTGTTGAGCACTGCATAACTGCGAAAAGGAGACAGACATGGCAGAGGTTTATGAACCGAAGGTAGTCGCTTTCTGCTGCCACTACTGCGCCTACTCGGCAGCCGACCTTGCCGGCTCGATGCGCCTCGAGTACTCCCCCAACGTGCGGGTGGTCAAGCTGATGTGCACCGGCAAGGTAGACACAATCCACCTGCTGCAAGCCTTTGAAGACGGAGTCGATGCCGCCTTCGTCGCCGGCTGAGAGGAAGGCGATTGCCATTTCCTGGAAGGAAATCTGAGGGCTAAAAAGCAAGTAAAGCATGCTAAGGAACTCCTCGAAGAGGTCGGGATAGAGCCGGAGCGAATCGAGATGTTCAACATCGGTGCCTCCGATGCGCCGAAGTTTGCTGCCGCCTGTGATGAGATGACAGAAAGGGCGATACGTCTCGGTCCCAATCCTCTGAGAAAGGAGAAGGTGGGAGTATGATAGTTGCCGAAAGAAAACCGTTCGAAGAAATAAAGGAGAAGACAGCCAGCTACAAGAAGCTGCTAATCCTGGGCTGCGGTACCTGTGTCAGCGTCTGCCACGCCGGTGGTGAAAAAGAGGTTGGACTGCTGGCAAGCCAGCTTAGAATGGCGCGAGAAATGGACGGCAACGAAATCGAGATTGGTGAAGCCACCGTGCAGCGGCAGTGTGACGAGGAGTATATCCTGCCGATACTGGAGATGGCCAGGGAATACGATGCCGTTCTCTCAATGGCCTGTGGCGCCGGGGTGCAGTTCGTCGCCGAGATGCTGGTGCCGGAACCGGTAATTCCGGCGCTGAACACGCGCTTCATCGGCGTAACCACGGCCGAGGGTAACTGGTCGGAGAAGTGCCGCGCTTGCGGCAATTGCCTGCTGGCCGACTACGGAGGTATCTG
>JADHXC010000003.1 GCA_016783135.1 Dehalococcoidales bacterium
ACCCCAGCCTCTCCTTCCTTGAGAACCTGGATAATCTGCTCTTCCGTGTACTTTTTCCGTTTCATTCGAGTCCTCCCTCTTGCTATATTCTAGCGGAGAACTCCAAGAGGCGTTGGCATTATTTACGGGGGGAACGTCAGGATAACCTTAGTCCCGTCTTTCAATACCTGGAGGGACCTGTTGACGTATATCGTCATGAGGTCACCTTGCCAAGGCAATCAGTATATAAACCTATTTGTTTGATTTTGTCGAGGATACAGGGTCTTCGGAATGCTCGTCAAAAAGAGGTTTGAATTCTTCTAGAGTTCTTGCGCCTTTGGCCGCAAAGGACGGGAATGACCATAATACATTATTGCTAGTATGTGAACGGTATTCTTTCCACTTTGAGATTGCTGATTCCTGTGTATTGGCTAACGAAAGAAGCCGAAGAATGGGGACTTTACCCGATTCTTCGATAGACAAAATTGAAAGTGCCACCGCTGTTGGGTAACGATCGGATTCAAACATCAATTTGGCATCATGCAATAATCTTTTAGCATTCGCACAAGCTGCGTTGGTCCCTTCAACGATCTGCGCAGGTGTGAGAGTTCCACGATATGAATTGAACGCCTTTTTCATGCTTCACTCCTTCCGGGTAGGCAGATTATTGGGTGTATAAATATAATCATCGAAAGCTTTTGCGGCATTGACTAGATCGGGGCTGACATTTTGGAGTTGTAACGTCTTTTTAAGGTCTCTTCTGCTCACTTTTCTATTCGATAGTTGACTATCGTCATTATAGGCTATCCCGCACAAAGCATCGCATATCGGTTTTGAGATATTCTCAGTCTGGCACTGCGGGCATATCATGGTAAACGCCTCCGTGCTGTGTCAGTGCCCACAATCTATGCACGTTAGCGCGGGATGTCAAGCGGTAGGGAAATCTCATTGTAAAAGACGGCAACCTGACCACCGGATTGAGTATCATATTCCCGGCTTATTTCAAGCTGAAGATGGTTGAGCGGAATGGGGCACTTTCCTCCGGCTACGGACCACTGCAGGCCGCAACGTAATCTGCGCATAAATGCCTAGCTACTGCGAAAAATTTGAGCAGGAAAACCGATGACGCTTCACCAGCCGACTGCTATTCTATTGGTGGGTATGCGGAATGTCGAATATGGAGAGTAGAAGGAATGAAGAATGTCAAGAAAGCTGCTGAAGTAACCGCCCAGTTCTTCGGCGTGGTTGTCGGGCACAATTTCACCACACCCACCTGGTTAATCTCTGAACTGTACCCAAGGCTGGAATTGTCCTGCTAGGGGTGATTTCTTAGAAGGTAGATTAAAGAAGCAGGTGTATATAGATGGCTATCTCAGTAATACAGGGCCGTTCAGCTATTTCCCGAACCAGACAGGATGGGGTAACGGTAGTCCCGTTCCTCGAAGAACTGATGCGCCGGCGGAATCGCTTGCCCACTCAAATGGCGGCGGACCTGGGTGTCAGCCATCCTACTGTCTTCAGGTGGCTGGCCGGCACTGATGTTCCCAGCACTTCTTCCTGCCGCAAACTAGCCGAATACAGCGGTATGCCTCTACAAAAATTGTTAGCCATGGCTGGTCACTTACCCCAGATTGAACAGACAGTGCCCGTTGAGTGGCCGGAGTTCCGTGAGTATGCTCACCGGAAGTACCCCGATGAGCTGGATGAAGACCTTGTTGAGATTATTGAAGGGCTAATCGAACGCCGCAGGATGAGAAGACAGCGGCGATAAGAGAACCTCCCGTAAAACCCGGCTGAAATAGCCAATCGGGCGTACCGGGTACATTACCGTCAAATACCAGATATAAACGGACCGCGCGACCAGGGCCACGGATACTCCGCGCAGGAGTGACAGGGATGGGAGCCAGACCATGGCGAACATAGAATACAAGCCACGAAAAATCGATAGCGGCAAGGCTCTCTCGACCGCTATACGAAGTAAGGACTTCTGGCGACTGTATATTCTGGCTGTGCTCATGGTATTCTGCTCGATATTCTACTACTTCGGGGAGATAGTTGACCTCGTCGGATGGGAGAGTCCACGCTGGGGCTTTTTCTACGGTGTGCATGATATACACCGCCTCCTGTTCCTCATTCCCATTGTCTACACTGGCTACGTCTTCGGGACCAGAGCGGTAATCCTGGTGACAATTGTCGTAGTCGGTATTTGTGCACCTCGTGCGTTGTTCATATCCCCCTTCCCACATCCGATACTGCGACCATTGGTTTTCATCCTGATTGCCGGTACCCTTGGCTACCTGGCAGCGCTGGTACGCGCCAGGATGAAGCAGCGAGGTTATCTTGAATCTGTGATGAGACGAGAAATAGACAGGCTGTCCGCGTTGTCGGATCGAATGGAAGAGGGGATTGTCATCATCGGGCCGGACTACAGAATACGGTATTTCAACAATAGTATGAGGCGATATTTTGGTGAAGTCACCAGTCCGTACTGCTATAAATACCTCCGTGGCCTTGATGGACCATGCGGGGAAGTCTGCCAGCTCTCGGAAGTCTTGGCCGGCGCCGTCAGGCGATGGCGGTATGAGCTTCCGGACGGCAGGGTGTTCGAAGTGCTTGCTTCACCGTACAGCGATGCCGATGGTACGGTCTGTCAGTACGCTACGTTCAAAGATACGATGGCACACGAGGAACGTGGAAAGAGAGAATCCGAACAACAAGACTGAGGCACAGGTTGCACTGCCTGTGATATACTTCGCTTTGACGACTCATGAACTCTCCGGCGCTACCCTGTGCCTGCACCAGGGCTGAAATCCGAAGGAAGCAACGCAATGGACCTGGAATGGATTCTGCAACTCGTACTGTTCGGCATATTGCATTGGGTGCTGGCTGTGCTTCTGTTGCAGGACCTGGCCAGTAGGGACCGAGTGTTGGGGGGTCACAAGGCACCCTGGGTTCTGGCAATAGCCCTGGTCACTTTCCTTGGTTCCCTGCTGTATATGTTGTGTCACCCTCAGGTTTTCCTGGAGGACGATGATGACGACAACGACCGGAATCGCTGACCGGGAATCCAGGGGGGATAACCGTCTTCCGCGCTTGTTACCGGTGCAAGTATCGGCATATTGATTTATCTGCAAGACCAGCCCTGCTACGCCACATACCGGCCTCGTAAAAAGGCTGCGTCACTATCTCCAGGGTCTCGGAAATAGTGACGCAGTTCTGTGACTTCCTTCCTGCACAGTCTGCCAACAAAGAATGCAGCCAGGTCTAGCCTGACTCTGCTGCGACCTCCTCTTCGTGCATTGGCAGGAGACGGTGTGCCAGAAAAATTACCAACATGGCATCAGCGACAAGCGCCGCCGATATAGCGAACTCCATCCAGTGCGGGGAGTAGGTGAAACCAGGCCGCATCTCCAGGGCCAGCATGCTTACGTTGAAACGGTTGAACACCAGGCCCAGCACAACCAGCACCGCGGTCCAGAATAGCCTGGTTCTGCTTTGTCTTACGCTGGGCATCGAGAAAAAGATGATGGGCAGGATAACGCCGATGACTATTTCCCCCCACCAGAGCAGGTTTTGCGGGTAAGCAGTAGCCACCAGGGCCAGGTCTCCCCTTGCCAGCAGGTCCACTATCTTCAGAAGCAGGTACAGGCCCAGGACATAGGCGGTTGCTTTGCCCAGGCCACTCAATACATCGAGGCCCAGCCTGTGCCCGAAGACCCGGCTACTCAGTGTTGATTCGAACATTACCATCGCCGGCCCTACGGCTACCGCTGAAAACAGGAAGAGTATCGGCAGGATGGGTGTGTACCACAAGGTGTGCAGCGTTTCGGGCAACATGAGCAACATCGAGCCCAGTGATGACTGGTGCAGCGTTGAGAGGACAATGCCCGCAATCACCAAGGGAATCTGGATTGTCCGGATAACACGCAAGGGAATGCGCCAGTTGAAATGCCTGATGACTGGAAAATCAAGGTCACTTAAGCGCTCAAAGACTGCAGGGCTGAATTCGAGGGCAAGGACAATGGTGTAGGTCATCACACATACTGATACTTCGAATAATGGTGAGTGGATGTTCCAGTTGAAAAGAAAGCGCCAGATATACCAGGGCTCTCCCAGGTCCACCAGCAGGGCAAGTATCACCAGAGTGTAGCCCAGGAACGCGGTCAGGATTGCCGGTCTGGCCACCGCATGGTACTTCTCACGTCCGAAGATATAGACAATCCCTGCCAGGGTGAACCCACCAGCTGCCAGGGCAACACCACAATACAGGTCGAAGCTTATCCACAGTCCCCAGGCACGACCGTCACTCATGTTCGTCGTCGCCCCCAACCCATAGATGTAGCGTAGAATCATAGTTACCAGACCGATGAGAACTACGACGGTCAGGATAATAGTACCAACCGGGATAGAGCGTCTGTTTATCATCATTTCGGCACCTCTACCTGTTCCTTCTTGCTGGGAGCGTCTTCGCCTCCCGGTTGCTGCCGGCGTTTGACCAGCCAGTAGATGCCGGACATAACTGCCGCTACGCCCACCAGCACCGGCGGAACAGCACCCACGGCGCGCTCAACGTTTACCGTCACCGCTTCCTGACCGACAACCGGCATCCCGAGCTTCTCAAATGGAACGGGGGAAAGGTACAGCCAGGACGTGCCACCGACTTCATGCTCTCCGTAGATATAGTCCACATATTTGTCCCGGTTAGCGGCTATCCGCTGGTGAGCTTCGGCAATCAGGTCATCCCGCTCGCCGTACTTGAGTGCGCCCGTGGGGCACGTTGTTACGCAGGCAGGTTTAAGTCCCACAGCCTGACGGTCGGCGCAGAAGCTGCACTTACGTACCCAGGGTGTCGGGTCGTCCCACTCATAGCACGGTATACCGAAGGGGCAGGCGACCATGCAGTAGCGGCAACCGATACACTTGTTATCATCGTATACAACTGCTCCCTCCGGCGTTTTCTGGAAAGCACCCACGAGGCATGCCTCGGCGCAGGCAGGGTGTTCACAGTGCATACACTGGATTTTAGTGAAGACCCAATGGAACTTACCGTCATGCTCCAGCTCATTGAAGCGTATCTTGGTGAGCGTATAGCCCGAGACCTGCGGTGGGTTCTCGCAGCTGCCGGTATTGGTGGTAGTCTCTGCCGGCATTTCATTCCATTGCTTGCAGGCTACCTGACAGGCCCGGCACCCGATACACTTGGTTGAGTCATACAGAACCCCTTTGCTCATCTTAAGCCCTCCTCACGTTGCACAGGAAAGTCTTGTATTCCGGAATGGTAGTGTTGGCATCACCAACGTGCGGAGTGAGGATGTTACCGCTGTCGCCTGTGGACATCCCGCTGTATCCCCAGTGGTTAAGTACGCCAATGTGGTGAATAGTCTTCCCGTCCACTTTCAGCGGTTGTAAGCGCCTGGTAACCACGGCAACTGCCTGTATCTCTCCGCGGGCGGAACTCACGATAACCGTGTCTCCATTGCTGATACCCTTCGCCACAGCCAGTTCTTCACCCATCTCCACATACATATCGGGCATGAGCTCCACCAACCAGGGAAGACTCCTCGTCATAACGCCCGTCTGCCAGTGTTCGCTGCAACGGTAGGTTGTACCCACGTAGGGGAATTGCTCCGGTGTGCCCTGTTCGTTCATATAGGTGCCGATGAAAGCACAGGGGTTGCTCTTGGTACCTGACATCAGGTTCCTGTCCAGAGGGCTCTCCCACGGCTCGTAGACCTCGGGCAAGGGTCCCTCAGCAAGGCCGTAGCCCCAGAGACGTGCGATACCTTCCGGTTTCATGATGAAGGGCAGGTACTTTGCTCCTTCGGCAGCCTGGTTTATGGGCGCCCAGCCGCCATCGGGAATGTCACCCTTCCATTTGGTCACACTGTCATAATCGAGGATGACCGGGTGTTCGCTGTCCCACGGGTTACCGTCCAGGTCCACCGATGCCCGGTTGTAGATAATGCGCCGGTTTAGAGGCCAGCACCAGGACCACTCGGAGTGCAGACCAATCTTTCCGGGATGCATGTCTGCCGGATTGCGCCTTGCGGCCTTGTTGCCGTCAGCTTCGGTGTACATATTGCAGTAGAGCCAGTTTCCCGAGCTCGTGGTACCGTCATCCTTAAGAGCAGCGAAGCTCTCCGCCAGCTTACCCGTGTTCAGGTCATACCCATTGACTTCCCTGGCTATCATATCGGCAGTGACATGCCCGTAATCCCATTCCAGGTCAAGTACGGTCTGGCGTGCGGGTGCACTGCTGTCCGCCTGGTAGAGTTCTTGAATCTTGCCCATGAGGATACTCATAATCTCCAGGTCAGGCATGGCCTCTCCCAGCGGTTCTACTGCCTTGTAGCGCCACTGTGCCCAGCGGCCGCTGTTGCTGATGCTGCCTTCCTTCTCGTAGGAACAGGCCGCGGGGAGTACAAAGACCTCGGTATCGATGTCTGCCGAGTCTACCCCCGGCCTCTTCCAGAACTCCGCAGTCTCAGTCATCCAGATGTCAGTGGAAACGAGCCAGTCCAGGTTCCCCAGGGCAGTACGTGCACCATTCGAGTTGGGGCCGCCGGAGGCAGGATTCTGCCCCCATATCCAGAGCCCCTTGATTATGCCCCGGCCCATTGCCTCTATCATGCCGATGTGGGTGTAGTTTACGTTGGGGTCGCACTTGGGCAGATTGTGAAACCCAAAATCATTATCTGCAGTAGCGGCATCCCCGTACCATGCCTTGAGCAGGCTGACTACATACTTCCGGGAGTTGCCCCACCAGTTGGAGCTTGTGTCGCCAGCCAACCCCTGGGGTGTGATAGTGGCACCGGTATGTTTACCGGTCCGCAGAATATAGGTATCGAGGTCAGTGTCGCCTTCCATCGGCACATTGAGATAGCCGGGCAGGATGTGGGCCAGCAGGCACATGTCGGTGGAACCCTGGACATTGGATGTGCCTCGCAGAGCATTGATACCACCGCCGGCAACGCCCATGTTGCCCAGCAGGAGCTGGAGTACGGCATAAGACCTGACATTCTGGGTACCGTACGTATGCTGGGTTGTCCCCATGGCATACATGATGGTGCCTGCCTTGCCTTTCTGGCCGGATGCCGCATAGGTCTGGCAGACTTCAAGGTATACGTCCTTTGGCGTACCGGTGATGTTGCAGACCGTGTCCGCGTCGTACCGCGAGTAGTGCTTCTTCATGAGCTGGAACACGCAGTCGGGGTCTTTCAGTGTCGTGTCAGTGGTGGGCTTGGCGGTATTAGCGTATTCCCAGGTACCCTTGGACGCAGTGGTGTACTTGCCGTTCTCTACCTCACCAAATACCCCGTCAGTGAATTTGAAGTTGGGATTGACAATTAAAGCAGCGTTCGTATACTGCGTTACGTACTCCATGTTGTAGTTGCCGGGGTTATTCTCCATATCATTGAGAATGTAGTTAATCATACCGCCGATGAAGGCAATGTCCGTACCCGACCTGATGGGTGCATAGATGTCAGCCTTGGAGGAAGTTCGGGTGAAGCGAGGGTCGACACTGATGAGCTTCGCTCCCCTTTCCATGGCTCTGGTGACCCACTTGAAGGATATGGGGTGATTCTCAGCGGCATTAGAGCCGATTATCATTATACAATCGGCATTTCTGAGGTCTATCCAGTGATTGGTCATTGCCCCTCTGCCAAAGCTTTCCGCCAGACCGGCGACTGTGGCAGAGTGTCATATGCGGGCACAGTGTTCCAGGTACACTATACCGAGCGCCCGGCTCATCTTGGACAGTAGATAGCACTCCTCGTTGTCGAGTTCCCCGCCGCCAAGTCCGGCAAAAGCATCTGTCCTGCCAGCGGCACTGTTCCAGTTTGCGTCACGGGTGGCCTTGACCCTGGCCGCAATGGTGCTTATCATCCAGTCCCAGGACTTCTCCTGCCAGTCGGTTGTGTTGGGAGCCCTGTAAAGTGGTTTTGTGAGCCGGTAGGTGTTGGGTTTGCCGTCCACCTGGTGGACCTGGGCCATAGCCTGGCCCTTGGTGCAAAGGGCACCTTCATTGATAGGATGGTCGGGGTCACCATCTACCTTGACAATCCCATCCTCGTAAGTTGTCACGATGGCCCCGCAGCCGACGCCACAGTAGCAACAGATGGTAGTGGTCTCTTTGACCTTCTTCTTGAGTGGTTGTACTCTGGGAGCAGCAAGAGCAGTCCCTCCCGAGTAGAGACCGAGTACCGTGGCACCAACTCCCGCGCCCGATAGCTTCAGGAATTCCCTGCGGTCCAATTTCACACGCCGTTTCCTCCTTTCATAATGTACTACGTTGTATAACTAAGGGGACCGGCCGGAATACCCAGGCGCCTTCGCCCGTCCCTGCCAGTAGTTCGCATGTTTGCCTGTGACATACCACTCACGAGTGGCCAAACAGCACCGGGCTCCATGGTATTGCCTGAAACCATCATCACCACCGCTCCTGTGCCAGGCGCACCTTCAGCCATGTCTTCAGTCGTTCATCCAGTGTACCGACCCATGACTCTATCTTCTCAGTATCGCCCCTGGCCAGGGCCGCCCTTTCTTCCGGCGTCAGGTCATACTCCCGGAGTACTCTGTGCGGGTTCTCCGCCAGACGGGCCAGGAACCTGTGGTCGTCGGCAGCTCTGGACAGCACTTTCAGAATGGTCTCTCTGCTCGATAAGGCCTTCTTCCTTACCTGACCATCGTCGGGAGGCGAACCTTTGAACGGCTGTTCGTCCATTCTTAGAAGCCCCTGTGGGGCCCGCTCTGTTTCTCTTGAGCGATAGCTCCCCTGTATCTCCATGCGTTGCCTCTACGTTAGCACCGTGCAGAGGGTACTTCATCCGCCAGCAGACTCATTGTCACGGTCACACCTGGCCTATTCTGTCACTAGGCTATATGTGCACTTGCAGGGCTGCCGGTCAGTATCGGGGCAATTGGTTGTGTGAATTAAGCCCATCCATTTGTTCCCGTTCAGACAGGAGTGTGACACAATGGAGTGAGGTGGCGTGGTTACTACCCGACCACCCGCCCCTGGGCCCCTCCCTGCGGAAGGAAGTTTTATCATTATGTGGGAAGCAGGCTTTGCCTGCTTCCCACATAAATTGATATTTGCCCCTTACTTTGAACTGTACAGTTGGTCAGTGTACAATTGAGCCGGGGTATCACAGAAAGCAGATGATGGCCGGTCTATGAGTAAGATAAGGGTTATTATTGCTGATGACCACGCGCTGTTCCGTGAAGGGACTCGCAATCTGATTGAGCAGGAACCCGACCTGGAGGTCGCTGGAGAAGCCAGTGATGGAGAGGAAGCCGTGGAACTGGTCACGCGGCTTAAACCGCATGTGGCATTGATTGATATTGCCATGCCCAAGGTTAACGGTATCGAGGCGACGCGACAGATTAAAGCCCGGTGTCCCGCGACGGCAATACTCATCCTGACCGCGTACGATGACGACCAGTATGTATTTACCCTGCTTGAAGCGGGGGCAGCCGGTTACCTGCTGAAGAACGTCAGCGGGAAGGAACTTGCTAACGCTATCCGGGCTGTCCATGACGGCGAGGCCGTACTTCATCCTGCCATCGCCCGTAAGGTCTTCAGCCGGGTTGCCACGTCGAAGCAGAAGCCAGAACCGGTGGCCCAGCCCAACGACCTCAGCGAACGGGAAATGGAGATACTCAGGCTGGCCGCCACAGGTATGAGCAATCAGAGCATTGCCGAACATCTCTATCTCAGCAGACGTACGGTCCAATCTCACCTGGCCAACATTTTCCGTAAGATGAACGTTAGCTCAAGGACCGAGGCAACAATACAGGCTTTCGGGAGGGGCTGGCTTACCCCGGACAATATCACGTAGGAGACAATAGCAGGTAAGGCATCCGACGCAGCATATGCTCAAGCAGTTACTGAAGGTTCCTCACCTCTGGGCCATACTGGCTATCATGGCCTGTGGTACCGCTCTCTATTACGCTGACCAGATCCCTGTGCTCAGGGACGTCATGACGCAAGCGCCGTTCACACTTGCCCGCTATTCGACATATCGCCTCCTATCCATCATTCCGGTGGCATATGCCGCCTTTGTTTTTCGGTTTCGAGGTGGCGCGATAGTCGCTGTTGTAGTCAGCCTGGGTCTTCTCCCACGGGCTGTGTTCATTTCCTCACAGAGACCAGAAGCGATAGCGGAGACTTTCGCTTTCTTCTTCATGGGCTTACTTGTGAGCTGGTTGATTGACCGGCAGCAGAGGGCCCTGGGCCGACTCGAAAACGCTCGACAGGCGCTCCTGGATTCTCTTCAGACGGTCAGGGACCAGCGGCAACTGCTACAGCTCTCTGAGGAACGCTATCGTGGCCTTTTTGAGAATGCTGGTGAGGCTATTCTTATCTGCTCTACTAATGGTCGGATAATCACAGCCAACAGGAGTTGTGAGCGGCTGACCGAATATAACCATGACGAGTTGGCAGATGCCAGTATCTATGAGTTCTTTTCGGAAGATGATGCCGAGACAGTTAGAGGTATCTTCACGGAAGGGGTAAGGGGAAGAACTGTCGGAGAGACCGAAGAGCTCTGTCTGATCAGGAAGGATGGGACACAGGCATTTGTCAGGTTGAGCGTAGGTCGTCTTCCAGGGGAAGAGCAGACACCCGTCGTGCAGGTGATAGCTCTGGACATCACCGAAGAGACACAGCTACGCAAGAGCATGGAGCACTACATTACGCAGATAACCAGGGCCCAGGAAGATGAGCGTCTGCGCATCTCCCGGGAGCTTCATGACGATACGGCCCAGGTGCTGGCCGGGCTATCACGTGATATCGCCTCATTTGTCACCAGTCATGAAGAAGAACTGTTACAGCCGATGGCGGAGCAATTAACGAAGCTACGCGATACGGCCGACACTGTGCTGGAAGGAGTCCGACGCTTCAGTCAGAACCTCAGGCCCTCTGTCCTGGACGACCTGGGTCTGATACCGGCACTGGAATGGCTTGGCACCGACCTTGAGAAGCAACCCGGTATCACAGCCGGTATCAGCGTTTCCGGGGAATCACGCCGCCTGCCACCGGAGGAGGAGTTGGTCGTTTTCCGCGTCGCACAGGAAGCCCTGAGCAATGCAAGAAGGCATTCCGGGGCTTCAAGGATTGATATGACGGTGGATATCACTGATGAAGCGCTGACACTCATCATCAGTGATAATGGCCACGGCTTCGAGATGCCGCAGCGGGCCAGTGATCTGGTCCCGTCCGGTAAGCTGGGTATAGTGGGAATGAGGGAAAGGGCACGCCTTGTAGGGGCAACGCTGATTGTACAATCCGAGATTGAAAAGGGGACTACAGTGACCCTGCGAGTACCAGAGTAGGCAGGCTGCCGTACCTGCTCTTCCCGGTGGTGGAATCAGGCCAACTCTGAGAGCATGTGGCACTAATTCCTGGCGGCACTCGCAGAGCCACTAGCGGCAGCCATTTAATGCCAGTTCTTTGTCCTCTGGATGCGGAACTGCTCCTCCACCAGGAGATGTGTCGCCAGCTTCTCCGTTTCGATAGCTTCCTTCTCCTCGGTAGTCCGTCGCTTCCTGGCCTCCTTGACCACGGCATACACCCCACCGGCGTTCAGGTACCAGACAAACGCTGCCGGTAAGAGAATTACGGGTAGCATTACCACCAGTGCCACTATTACTTGCCATTCCATTCTAGTATCCCTCCTTCTTCTGATTTCCGAGTTTCGCTATCGGTCAGTCCTTGCCGGGGAGCGGGTTGCCATGGAGCACTACTTGACCGCTTTCTGCTCCGCGACTACCTTATCTCCAGCCTGTTCACGGGCAGTTCGCCGCTTTCGAGCCTCCTTGAGCATCGCAGCCATGCCTCCAATGTTCAGGTACCACACAAAGGCAACAGGAAACAGGACCGCGGGTATTGCCAGCACCAGCGCTACTACAAATTCCCACTGCATGACTTACACCTCCTTTCCTGTGCTTGATTTCTTTAGAAGGAGGTAAGAACCAGAAATGGAACTGAACCGTAGGGATTCGTGTTCGCCTCTCTCCTTACCTCCGCTATTACTCTAGCAGTCTGCCGGCGTTCTCGACTTCCGTTGGACTATCCATTTTGCTGTCTCTCCCAGTCCTCGGAATCACCTAGGTTAACTACCTTATTATTGCGCAATATACTTAGAGAGTGGCGGCTAAGAATAGGCCGATATGCGCAGGTAACTAGGCAGATATTGAGCTTGTCTCTATAACGGGCCTGGAGTATGATAGGGTTGGTAGCAACAAGGAGGAAAGCCTTTGGCCAAGATACGGGTCCTCATTGCGGATGACCACGCCGTAGTGCGCGAGGGCACTCGAAAACTCCTGGAACAGGAACAGGACCTGATTGTAGTTGCCGAGGCCGGCGATGGTGAAGAAGCCGTCCGCCTTACCGGGGCTTTCATGCCGGACGTGGCCATAATCGATATCAATATGCCCAAGCTCGATGGCATTGAAGCCACCATAGAGATAAAGAACCTCTACCCGACAGTTGCGGTGCTGATACTTTCCGCCTATGACGACGACCAGTTTGTATTCCGTCTGCTGGAAGTAGGCGCTGCCGGTTACCTGCTGAAGAGTATCCGTGGCCAGGAGTTAATTGACGCGGTGCGGGCTGTAAATGCCGGTGACTCAGTCCTTCACCCTACAATTGCGCGCAAGGTATTGCAGCGTTTTCGCCCCTCATCCGATAAACCCCCTGAGGAGAAACTCGCTGAAAAACTCACTGAGCGGGAAAAACAAGTACTCATGCTGGCAACTCGGGGCCTCAGTAACCAGGAGATAGCTGATGAGCTATACCTCAGTCTGCGTACCGTTCAGACCCATCTCGGCAATATCTTTAATAAGCTACAGGTTGGTTCACGAACTGAGGCTGTGGTTCACGCCCTGAAACAGGGTCTCATTAAGCTTGACGATGTCCCCTGAGTATGAGACCTCGGGGAGGTGGTGGGTACGAACATGACGCTTAACTCTTCGGTAACCGGGCTCATTGGCGTCATTCGCCGGCCACAGTCGTGGCTGATTCTTGCCCTGCTTATACTGATAACTCTTCCCCACTATAAGGAAACCTTTGAGCAACCGGGAGTCATCACGCATGTACTGACCGACTTCGGTCTGACGCGCCATGCCTTCGAGAGAATCCTCTACCTTGCGCCCATAGTCTGGGCCGGTTTCCTGTTTGGATGGCGAGGGGCTGCTGTAACGTCGGTCGCTGCTCTTGCCTGCATGCTGCCACGGGCACTAATTATTTCCCCCAGCCCCCTGGATGCCATACTGGAAACGGGAGCCGTGTTCATTCTTGGCAATGTACTGGCCATTACTGCCGAATCGCTCCGCCGGGAGCGCCGCCGCCGCTTCCAGTTAGAAGAGACCCGGCACGAACTGGAGGCATCTGAGCAGAGGTACCGTGCGCTGTTCGAGAACGCCCACGACGCAATATGGGTCCAGGACATGGAAGGCAAAATAGTTGCTGCAAACCAGGCAACGGCAAGGCTCACCGGGTACGATGTGGAGACGCTGGTCCACATGGATGTAAAGGCTTTCCTGTCCGAGGAAGGTCTGGAGCTTGCCAGAGTGATACGGCAAAAGCTCCTCCGAGGAGAGACGCTCGAGGGTCCCTACGACCAGCGCATAATCAGAGAGGACGGAACAGAAGTGTTTCTGAGATTGAGTTCCAGTCTGGTTAGCGGTGAGAACGAACCGGCAGTGATTCAACACATTGCCAGGGATGTCACTGAAGAGAGACGGATGCATGAGAACCTGCGCTTCTACCTGCAGCAGGTTACCAGGGCTCAAGAAGAGGAGCGAAAGCGTATCTCACTGGAGTTGCATGACGAAACTATCCAGGCCCTGGTGGTACTCTCCCGACGGCTTGACGAACTTGCTTCCGGCAGCGACGGTCTGCCAGAGAGCGGTCGCCAGCGATTGGAGAAGCTACGCCAGGACACCAACGATATCATGCAGGGGGTGCGTCGGCTGAGTCAGGACCTGAGGCCGGCGACGCTGGACCGTCTTGGGTTAGTGGCGGCGGCGGAGTGGCTGGCTACCGACATTTCCGGCTACTCAGGGATAGCCACCAGGGTGAGCGTGATTGGCAGTGAGCGACGTCTTAACGAAGAGGTTGAGCTGGTGCTTTTCCGGGTTACGCAGGAAGCACTGAGAAACGTATGGCGACATGCTGAAGCAACCGAGGCCGAGATAACCGTCGAGTTCGAAGAGGACAGGGTCAGGATATCCGTCACCGATAATGGCAAGGGTTTCAACCTGCCACAACGGATGGGTGACCTCGCCAAGGATGGAAGGTTGGGCCTCGCCGGGATGGAGGAGCGTGCAAGTCTGGTCGGAGGTACACTCACGGTGCAGTCTCAACCAGGTGTGGGAAGCACGGTAAGCGTAGAGTTGCCGGCATAGGGCTCCGCCGACGTGTTGTCGACCCGTTTCCTGGTACTTGAAGAGAAGCTCGCTGACTATCTTCAGACCAGGGATGCCCGGGAGGTCCCACGACTTCCCAAGAAAAGAGTACGCCGTCTCGTCGACCGGACCCCTTGCCCAGGATCCAACTGCCTGGCTCCAGACCAACATACCGACCCTACGCGGGCCTCACTCATCTCGTCCTTGGGTGCAAACCCTATGATGTTGCCTCTCTTCCCTTATGCTCGCTACCGACAAATCCTTGACAGTAACACTGGTGATAAAAATATTGACAATACCTCGCAGCAAATGTAAAATAATTATACGATGCCTGGCTTGAAAATAACGCAAGTGCAATCCCAGCAAATGCGGCAGGAATTAAGACAGGTCCTCCGCATAGAGCAGGCCAACCTGCTGCAAATGTCTGAGGTAGACTTCCATAAGATTCTCAACGAGATAGAAAAGGCACCTCTTTTTATAAGGCTCTGTCAGAGAGATAAGATAATCCGACAACAGAAAACTCCCAGAACCGATATTTCGACCCGCTTTTTTCAACCCAAAGATGAGTTAATAGCCGGTGAAGGTTCTCTCGATGCTGAATCCCTGATACAGAACAAGGAACAAATCGTTCGTCTGATAGAAAAGCTGGGAATAGAAAAATTCAAGCGCTACTTCCTGTTTCCTGAATCAGGAATGACCCCGGAAGAGATTGCTGAGGAATGCAGTCTGAATATCTTGGAAGTCCGGGAGATAAACAGCCTTATCGATGACTTCTCTATACTAAGCGAGTTCTACCACCCTTCCGCATTAAGCTCAAAGGTAATTCATTATTCAAAGATTGCCTCGATAGAGAGGCAGGGTGATAGCTTCACAATCGGGTACTACAATGCATCTTCTGCCCGAGGACGGTATTTGATTGATTATGAGAGCTTTGAAGAGTTGAAGACTAAGGGGGCTCTTACTAAGGATGAGGCCAGGGAAGCTAAACAGCTATTCAAGAGGCTGGAATTAATCAATAACCGCCAGGACACGGTAAATCAGATACTGCAAGGGATTATTGATAAGCAGGCACTTTACCTGGACTGTGGTGCTGTGAACTCGCTCTTACCCTTCAGCCAGCGGGAACTGGCTGAAAAAATCAGTATTGCTCCCAGCTCTATTAGTCGCGCTATAAACAGTAGAAGCCTGGAAACACCCTGGGGTGCAGAGATTCCCCTCAAGGATTTTTTCCCCAGGCCGAAGAAGTTTAAGAAGGAACTTATCAGAAAGCTCCTTGAAACTGAGGAGGGGCTTTCTTCAGATGAGGCAATCAGGGCCAAGCTCCAGGAGAAATATGGTGTGGTTCTCTCTCGCCGCTCAGTGGCTAATCTGAGGAAAGAATTGAAAGTCCCTGCCGCCCGGGGCAAGCGTAAGCACCTTCTCCGTGTAAGTAAGGGGGTCAAATGAGTATTGTTCATACCGACCGAGAGAAGTGCCAGGGATGCTATGCCTGCGTACGTAACTGTCCGGCCAAGGCAATCAAGATAAGAGATGGTCTGGCTGAGGTAATAGTGGAGCGTTGTATTGATTGCGGCAAGTGTATATGTGTCTGTGTTACGAAAGCAAAGCAGGCGGAGAGCGACGTAGAAAAAGTCTGGCAATTATTGTCCCATCATCCTGACGTGGTAGCTGTGGTTTCATCCTCCTTCCCCGCTGCCTTGCTTGATTGTAAGCCCGGTCAACTTGTGGCCTCTCTAAGAAAACTGGGATTTACTGATGTGATGGAGGCAGCCTTCGGCGCTGAGCTCATTAGCAGGGAATACGTCCGCATCCTGAATGAGAGTGAAGGTAGGCCTATCATCTCATCTAACTGCCCGGCGGTGGTAGCCTACATTGCAAAGTATTATCCCTCACTACTCAGCAATTTAGCACCGATTGTTTCGCCTACTATTGCCATGGGTAGAATAATCAAGCAACGCTACAATGCGCAGGCCAAAGTGGTCTTCATTGGTCCTTGTATCGCAAAAAAAACGGAGACCACAGATGAAGATGTTACCGGTGCGGTGGATGCCGTACTGACCTTTGTAGAAATAAAGCAAATGTTTGCTGACAGGGGAATTAACCCGGGCGATGATGAGGAACAGGAATTCTCCGGTCCTAAACCTGACCTTGGTCGGCTGTTCGCTATATCAGGGGGTCTGCTTAAGGTAATGGATATTACTGATGACATACTGCAAAATGATGTCATCAGTGTGCATGGCCAGGATTATGTCCTCAGGATTCTTGGGGAGATTGCTCAAGGTGACATCAATGCCAGATTTGCCAACCTGTATTTTTGCCATGGGTGTATCGATGGACCGTTTATTGATAATGAGCTAAGTGGCTTCAGCCGGAAGGGACTCATTGCCAGATATACTCGAAGTAATGCAGACCCGATTCAAACCGAGAACGATATCGAACAATATGCCGATATCGACCTCAACCGTAAATTTACCGGGCAAAATATCTACCTACCTACTCCCAGCGAGGAAGAAATTCAGAGTGTCCTGGAGATAATTGGCAAGGTGGACCCTAATTACCGGATGGACTGTGGCTCTTGTGGTTACGCCTCCTGTCAGGAGTTGGCTGTCTCCATCAGCCAGGGTCTGGCAGAAGTCAACATGTGCTGGCCTTATCTGCTTAAGAAATTGGAGGCTACCCAGGAAGACCTTATCCAGGCTGAGAAACTTACCTCTCTGGGTCAGATGGCGGCTTCTATTGCTCACGAGGTCAATAATCCTCTCGCCGGTGTCCTTATCTATACCAAGTTGCTGGCTAAGAATATATCTACTGAGAATATCGGTAAGGAAAAATCGCTGGACTACCTGAATAAAATGGATACGGAGCTTACGCGCAGTTCCAAGCTAATCCGCAATCTCCTGGATTTTGCGCGCCAGTCAACGCCAACCCTCAGGCTGGTGGATATTAACCAGGTTATCGAACAAGCCTTTGGCGTCGGTGGTCACCAGGCTGATTTGCAGAATATTAAGGTGATAAGAGAACTGAGCCCTGACATACCTAAAGTTATGGCTGATTTTGACCAGCTTCAGCAGGTTTTCACCAACCTTATCATGAACGCTATCCAGGCAATGCCGGAGGGGGGGAAATTAACCCTCCGTACCTCGATAGGTAATGACGGCCAGCTCAAGATAGAGGTTGAAGATACGGGTAGTGGTATTTCTCAGGAGAACACGCGTAAGCTCTATACCCCCTTCTTCACGACCAAAGAGAAAGGGAAAGGCGTAGGTCTGGGACTGGCTGTGGCCTATGGAATCATCCAGCGACATCATGGAAGGATAGAGGTACAAAGTACGCAGGGAAAGGGAACCACCTTTACTATCTACATGGAGGCTAATCATGCAGAAAAAGGCTAAAATCCTCGTTGTTGATGATGAAACTATTGTCCGTGAATCGCTTCGTGACTGGCTAGATGATATCGATTATCAGGTATTCACTGCAGAGAGTGGTTCTCAGGCCCTGGAAATCCTGGAAAAAGAGAGAATGGGGATTATCATTACTGATCTGGTGATGCCGGGGATGGACGGGATAGATCTCATGAAGAGAGCCAAGGAAATTGTCCCTACTGCAGAGGTAATCATTATTACCGCTTTCGGGAGTATCCCCACTGCCATCAATGCTGTGAGGGAAGGTGCCTATGACTATATCGAAAAACCCTTCTGCCCGGAGAGATTAGCGCTGCTGGTTGAGAAACTGGAAGAGCATCAGGGGCTAATCGAGGAGAATATTTCTCTGAACAAGAAGCTGGAGCAGCGCTACGAGTTTGAGAATATCACTGCTAAGAGCCCCAAGATGCAACAGGTGATAGAGTTAATAAAAGTTGTAGCCCAGAGTAATGCCACTGTATTGATTACGGGTGAAAGCGGTACCGGCAAGGAGCTGGTAGCCCGTTCCATTCACTCTCAGAGCTATCGTCGGAAAAAGCCCTTTATCGCTGTCAATTGTGCCGCCTTGCCTGAGAGTTTGCTGGAGAGTGAGCTGTTTGGGCATGAGAAGGGTTCCTTTACCGGAGCTTATGCTCAGAAGAAGGGGAAATTCGAGGTGGCTAATAGAGGGACCCTTTTCCTGGATGAGATTGGCGATATGAGTACCAACATTCAGGTTCACCTGCTCAGGGTACTGGAGGAGAAGGAGTTCACAAGGGTTGGTGGTAATGAGCTGGTCAAGACCGATGTCAGGGTTGTTACAGCAACCAATAGAGATATTAAGAAGGCGGTGACCAGTGGGGCATTCCGTGAAGACCTCTATTATCGATTAAACGTAGTCACTATTGAATTACCTCCATTGAGGGAAAGAAAAGAGGACATACCTCTCCTGGCCCAGCATTTTCTGGAGCAGTTTACCGTGGAGAACCAGAAGAAAACTATCGGATTTTCCCCTGAGGCTACCGATTTTCTTTTGAAATACGAGTGGCCTGGCAATGTTCGAGAACTGGAGAATGCTATTGAGAGGGCAGTCATATTAACAAAGAATTCCTATATCGAGGTGGGAGACCTGGCTCAGGACAATCCGATTTTAGTTCGGTCCGCACTGTCAGGAAAAAGCCTGGACGAGGTTGAGAAAAACTATATTCTGGATGTACTTGCTGGAACTAACGGGAATAATAGCGAAGCTGCCAGAATCCTGGGGATTACCAGAATGACTCTGTATAACAAAATCAAGACATTTGGGTTGACTGTAAAGAAATTAGGCAACGGCTGATAAAAACTTTTACATATAGATAGTCTGCTTAAAGCAAAAAGTAAGGCTGTCCAGGATATCCTGGACAGCCTTTTTGTTTGGCAAGATAATTGCACCTTATTAGTGTAGAGGTAGTGAAATGGTCGAGCCAGCAATCTTAAAGAGGCAAAATAATGAAGGAGGTCCGAACATGAAACTCATACTGATTGTCGAGGACGAAGATATTATGAGGGAGTCTCTGAAAGACTGGCTTAAGAATAGTGGCTATCAAGTAGAAACCGCGAAGGAAGGGGGCGAAGCATTAAGAGTTATCGGGGAACGGGACTTTGGTATCGCCGTCCTTGACCTGAAGCTACCGGGTAAGGACGGGCTTGAGGTGCTACGTGAGGCAAAAGAGAGAAACCCACAGATTAAGGGAATCATCATTACCGCTTATCCTTCAGTAGAGACAGCCGTAGAGGCAATGAAAATGGGGGCCATTGATTACCTGCCCAAGCCTTTTGACCTTAATGAACTGGAGGAGCTAATCAGTAAGACTCTGGGACCGATCCAGGTGGAGATAAGACCCAAGGTAGCCGTTGAAGAAGCTGTAGTTGAACCGGTTGAGGTAGAGGAGACTATTACCATTGTTCCAGGGGAAATCCCGGTTCACTTCAAGCAGGGTAAGGCTCATTTTGAGGCTGGTAGGTATGCTCAGGCACTCAGAGAATTTCAGGCTGTTCTGGAAATTACACCGGAGGATATCGAGAACAGGATATGGGTCCAGAAGGCGAGAAAGGCGTTAGCTGAACCGGGGGGTGAAGTCGCAGGACAGGGAGCTGTAAAAACCAGGAATTGTGTCTGGGTGGGTATGGGGATGGTCAGCTATCGTCTGTGCACCAGTGATTATAATTGCCTTAGCTGCGAGTTTGAGCAGATGATGAAGGAGAACATAGCCAATGGGGACGTAAAAGTTACTGAAGCATTGGAGAGACTTAAAAGCGTGCCGGGGAATCAGAGATTCTGCCGCTATGTTCTCAAGGGTCAGGTCTCCTACCGGTTATGCTCCCGTCTCTACACGTGTGATACCTGTGAATTCGGTCAGATGATGGAAGACACTCTCGAGCAGCAGCTAACTGAAAGGTTAGAGGCTTTGCGCAACAAGGGGAAATCTTGGTGGTGGCCTTATTGGGAAAAGAAGTAAGGAGGTATGAAATAAATGGTTCCGGAAGTTGCTCAAATAGAGGAAATTGTAGATAACATTGTAGATAAATATGAAGGTGATAGGTCCGCCTTAATTCAGGTGCTTCTTGATATCCAGCGTGAAAACCACTGGCTGTCTAGAGATGCTCTAATGCAGGTCAGCCAGAGGCTCGAGGTTCCCCTGAGTCAGATCTATCATATATCTACTTTCTACAAAGCCTTCAGCCTGATGCCTAAAGGACGGCACTCAGTATCGGTCTGTCTGGGGACTGCTTGCCAAGTACGTGGTGCGCCTCGCCTTTTGGATAAAGTTACAGAAACCGTGAAGATAAAATCAGGTGAGACCTCCGAGGATATGCGGTTTAGTTTAGATACGGTGAATTGTCTTGGCTGCTGTGCTTTAGGGCCGGTGATGGTGGTTGATGGCGAGTATCACAGTAAGCCTTCTACAAAGGAAATTGAGCAGATTTTTGCTGCGTGCGAATAAGCCATGAGGAAGGAGAGAGTTATGCCTAGATTAAACTCAGCCACTGACATGGAAAGGCTTAGACAAGAGGTACTGGCGCAGGTAGACGGTAAGAGGATCGTTTCCGTAACTAATGGGACAGATGGTAGAACACGTCATAGTGACGCCGTGGTTAGAGCCTTTGTTGACGAACTACGAAAACAAGGCTTGGCAGATAAGGTAATTGTGAAGAGCACGGGCTGTCATGGCTTCTGTGAAAAAGAACCTAGCGCTGTTATCTTTCCGGAGGAGATTTGTTATGTGAGTCTCAAGCCTGAGGATGTGCCAGAAATTGTCTCCGAGACCTTGGCTGAAGGAAAGGTTATTGAGCGTCTCCTCTACGAAGACCCTACTACTGGGCAGAAGATTACAAAGGAACCTGAAATACCATTTTACAAACATCAAAACCGAACTGTCTTGGGGAATAACAGATTCATAGGTATGGAAAGCATAGAAGATTACATTGCTGTTGGTGGTTACTCAGCCTTAGCTAAGGCTCTTTTGGAAATGACACCGGAGCAGGTCCTTAACGAGGTTAAAAAGGCTAATCTAAGAGGTAGGGGGGGGGGTGGTTTCCCGGCCGGGATAAAATGGGAGACCACCCGCAATGCACCCGGAGAGATAAAATATGTCATCGTTAACGCTGATGAGGGCGACCCGGGGGCCTATATGGACAGGAGCTTGCTCGAGGGCAATCCCCACAGCGTGCTGGAGGGCCTGATTATTGGTGCCTATGCTATTGGCTCCCACCAGGGCTTCGTCTATGTGCGACAAGAATATCCTATAGCTGTGGGAAATCTCTCCGTCGCTTTGGAGCAAGCGTACGAGTTTGGTCTTCTTGGGTCAAACATTCTTGGCTCTGGCTTTGACTTTGATATTAAAGTGCACCATGGTGCTGGTGCTTTCGTATCTGGTGAATCCAGCGCTTTAATGACTGCCATAGAGGGCAGAGTAGGTGAGCCTAGACCCAAGTATATCCGCACCGCGGTAAGTGGTATCTGGGAAAAGCCCAGTAATCTGAATAACGTGGAAACCTGGGCTACCGTGCCGCTGATAATCGACAAGGGTGCTGAATGGTTTACAGGTATTGGAACCGAAGGGAGTAAGGGGACAAAGATTTTCTCTCTAGTTGGCAAGGTAAATAATACCGGGCTGGTGGAAGTGCCTATGGGAATGACACTCAGGGAGATTATCTATGACATTGGTGGTGGCATTCCCGAGGGAAAGAAATTCAAGGCAGTCCAGACCGGTGGTCCTTCGGGTGGGGTCATCCCTGAGAGCTTCCTTGACCTCCCTATAGATTTTGATGAACTTGCCAAAGTAGGGTCTATGATGGGCTCAGGTGGCATGATTGTAATGGATGAGGACAACTGCATGGTTGATATAGCAAGGTATTTTCTCAATTTCCTTGCCGGGGAATCCTGCGGCAAGTGCCTCCCATGTCGTGAGGGGATATACCAGATGCTCAAGGTACTGAATAGAATTTGCGAAGGGAAGGGGGAAGGAGGAGATATCGAGCTACTGGAGGACATATCGGAGGTGGTCAGGGCTGCTTCCCTCTGCGCCCTGGGGCAGACATCTCCTAATCCGGTACTCAGCACTATTAAATACTTCCGCGATGAGTATGAAGCTCATATTAAGGAGAAGCGCTGCTCGGCTGGTGTCTGTAAGGCGCTAATATCCTACTATATTGAGCCGGAGAAATGTCAGGCCTGTATGATTTGTCTGAGGAATTGTCCTACGGAGGCTATCACCGGTGGTAAAAACCTAATCCATACTATTGACCAAGATAAATGCACCAAATGTGGGACCTGCCTTGAGGTTTGTCCACCACGCTTTGGTGCCATTACTATACTTTCCGGCGTGAAAGTACCTGAACTTGTTCCACAGGGGACAGAAGTAGCACGTTGACGAGCTGAGGAAAAACAGGAGGAGGTGAAAGGATGAAACCGATTCTGGTAGTAGAGGATGAGGCTATCATGAGGGAATCACTCCGGGATTGGCTAACGGATGGTGGTTACCAGGTGGAAAGTGCGGAACAAGGGGACGAGGCGTTAGCAGCAATTGAGGAGCAGGACTTTGGACTTCTCATCCTTGACTTGAAGTTACCGGGAGAGGACGGGCTTGAGGTATTACGAAAGGCTAAGGAGAGACGCCCACAGCTTAATGGAATCATTATTACCGCTTATCCTTCAGTAGAGACCGCGGTAGAGGCGATGAAAGAGGGGGTTATCGATTATCTACCTAAGCCTATTGACTTAAATGAACTGGAGAAATTGGTCAGCAAGACTCTGGGGCCAGTTCAGGTTGAGATAAGACCAAAGACGGTCACCTTAGTTATCGATGACCGAGAGGTTAAAGCCGAGCAAGGAACGACTATTCTTGAAGCAGCACACAGTGCCGGAATTGACATCCCCACGCTTTGCTATCACAAGAAGTTGGCTCCCTATGGTGCCTGCCGTCTGTGCACTGTCGAGATAGTAAGGGGGCAGCAGTCACAATTGGTCGCTTCCTGTTGTTATCCTGTTGTAGACGGACTTGTGGTAAAGACGGAGTCCGAACAAGTAGTCAAAGGTCGCAAGATGCTATTAAAGTTAATGTGGGCTCGTGCCCCCGGGATCGAGGCGCTACGGAATTATAGAATAAAATATGGCATAACTGGAGTCAAAACAGCAGAGGATTACGGAATAAGCAGCGCAAGCACAACGAAGTTTGAAATAGAGCCAACTTTCTGCATCCTTTGTGGATTATGCGTGCGCTACTGTGCAGAGGTGAAAGGGAGAAACGCCATTGGCTTTATCGGTAGAGGGACAGAACGGGAGGTAGTTTTTTTGCCTGAGATAGCTCGTGATGAATGCTCCAAATGTGAGGAGTGTTTTCCACTTTGCCCTACAGGGGCACTTCCATCTCACTTTGCCTTGATTAAGGAAGGTCATCCTGCATAGCTACTCATGGAGATGGGGATGGCTTGTTGTGCTCTGAACTCGTAACCGTGATGGGCCGGAAACCGTTTCGGTGGAGACAGAAGTAGTACGAAGCTGATTTGATGAAGAAATAAGAGAACAAGGTACTTGCGGCCTCGCGTTCGTAGCGCTCCGGCTTCACGTACAACTCATTATAGTACGCTGCGATGTCCGCGAATATATCAACCATATTGTCACCCACTGGAGTATACTATTAAGCGACGACACTGCCCATCCTGATCTCGTCCGGATCACGAAGGGAGGGTGCTAACCGATTCTACTCGCTGCCCTTGGACTTGCCCCCATTACTGTACCACCTGCAATGTTAGTTTTGCGGCTCCACAGGCTCTTTGGGTCTCGGTACCTGCCGCCAAACCTAAGCAGCCTTCACCTTCACCTCGGCGACACCCGTAAGCACCGATTCACTGTTCTGGTTCTGGCAGAGCACTTCACATCTGGCGCGGCTGTGGCCTTCAGCTATATCAACCGCCGTTATCTTGCCGCTCACGGATATCGTGTCGCCGGGGCGGGCTGGTGCCCTGAACCTGACATCAAGCCTGCCACCGCTGAGCCAATCCCGGCCGAAGGCCGCCGTCATCATCTGTGAGACATAGGCCAGCACCAGCATACCGTGAGCAACGGTGCCACCGAGCGGCGTACCCCTGGCATAGTCTTCGTCGATATGGATAGGATTGAAGTCCCCGCTGGCCTCAGCGTAGCGGTTGATGTTCGCCTGGCTGATGCCCTTGCTAATACCCGGGATACTTACCCCTTCTCTCAACTCCGGTAGCAACGTTACAGACCTCCCCTCAGGGTGCACTATCCTCATTATTCTCGGGCAGTATGAAGTCCGTCCTTCCCTGGAAGACCACACGGTCGCCGTCCTTGCAGGCACTGAGGTTTATGCTGAGCAAATGAAACCGACCCCGCTTCTGCATCCGGCCCACACTGGCATAGCTGGTGATGGTGTCGCGGTTATCTGCCGTATCGACGAACTCCACTACCTGAGAGACATGGACCGCGCCGTCAGGAAAAGAGACCGCCTTTGACAGTGCCGCCAGAACCTGGGCAGCAATAGCCATCGGCGGGACCAGGTCTGAGCCCCGGTACAGGCTGCTATCCTCCTCCACAGCCTCAAGATAGGCACCGACCACTGAGGAATCCACCCGGTAGCTGGCCGGTGGGAACTCGTAGCCCGCTTCCAGCTGATGATAGTCAATCTGTTCGTGTTCCGGCATCTGGCCCCCCCTGACGGCTGCCCGCAGTTGGTTAATACTCCTGAAATGATAACCATACGGATGTTACAGGTATGCGGGCTTATTGTTAGCCACCGGAGCAGCCTTTGTCAAGGGGTTTTCTCGTCCGGTACATCAGCGACACCCCGGTACAGCCGATGCTGGTTGCCACACAAGAAGAGAACTTCCCCTCCCGGCACAGTAGTATTGAAGCGCCTGAAACGACACTTCCCGGTGCCTGGATAGATGCGCTCAGGTCTTTCTGGAAACGGTACAACCCTGGTACCTGTGCTATAATCCATGTGACGGTAATTTGTATCTGAGCAGGTCAGGAGAGGTTATAGGTACAATGAATGATGTGAGCTACCGGATTGTCAGGACCATCCGCTGCAAGAACACCAACATCCCGGGCACTCTGGGCAAGCTAACGACGGCCATCGGTAACATTGGCGCAGAAATCGGCAACATTAAGACCGTACACCTCGGTCATCACTTCACTGTCCGCGATATTGACATCCTTATCGAGAGTGAAGAGCACCTCACACGCTTGATAGACGAGGTTTCCAGACTTCAGGAGGTATCCGTCCTCCAGGTCCGGGACGAGGTGCTGGAGCTCCACCGTGGCGGCAAGATAAAGATGGTGAGCACCGTCCCCCTCGATACCTTGGACGCCCTCAGCAAGGTATATACCCCCGGGGTAGCCGAAGTATGCCGGCTCATCGCGGGGGAACCGGACTGGAAGGATGTCTATACCGGCATCCCCTACTCCGTTGCCATCGTAACCGACGGCACTGCCGTGCTCGGACTGGGCAACATCGGTCCGGAGGCGGGAATGCCGGTGATGGAGGGAAAGGCAGCCCTCCTCCAGCACCTCGCCGGAATCAGCGGGATACCGATACTGATCAGTACCACTGACCCGGACGAAATCGTGGCCACCGTAAAAAACATCGCGCTCACTTTCGGAGGAATCCACCTGGAAGACATCGCATCTCCGCGCTGTTTCCAGATTGAAGACAGGCTGGAGGAAGAACTCGATAGGCCTGTGATGCACGACGACCAGGAGGGCACTGCGGTGGTGGTCCTGGCAGCCCTGATGAATGCCTGTGAACGCACCGGCCTCGTCCTTGAGGAGGCCAGGGTGGGTCTCATCGGCCTCGGTGCCGCGGGACTGACCATCGGGGAGTTCCTCCTCCGGTACACCGGCAACCCGGCACTGGGGGTCGCCAGGACCGAGGTCAGCACCAGGCGTCACGCCGAGCACGGCGGCATTCCCTCCAGCTTTGACGAAATCATGCAGACGGCAGATATCGTTATCGCCACCTCAGGAGTGAGCGGCCTCATTGAGCCGAGTATGGTGAGAAAGGGGCAGGTCATCTTCGCTCTGACCAACCCGTTTCCGGAGATTATCCCGGAGCTTGCCGTGGCCTCTGGGGCAGCGCTGGCGGTCGATGGCAAGACGGTGAACAATGTTATTGGCTATCCGGGAATCTGGCGCGGTACGCTGGATGCCAAGGCGACCAGGATAACGTACGAAATGTACCGGGCGGCCAGTCTCGCCGTTGCTCGTATCGCCAGAGAAAAGGAACAGCTCGTTCCCAGTCCCATAGACCCGGATGCTCACCTGGCAGTAACTCACAACGTAGCCAGGGCCGCGATGGAATCTGGCGTTGCCCGACGGCAGCTTGACGCTGACTACTTCGAAGACACCGTTATAGAGCCACCCCCCGAAGTGTAAGGTAAAGCAGGAAAAAATGCTGGAAAGAAAACGAGGCCTGCCCCTGGTCCCTGAGAAACTGGATGCGCAACCGGTCACCGATGGTATCCGCGTCGTCCAGAACAGCGTCGTCGGGCAGGACGCCCACACGGCGTACACCAGTTGGGTGACCACACCCGGTGGCACGGTCGTGATTGACCCGGGCAACTTCCGCACCAGTTCCATGATAAACAAGGAGATTGCACGGGAATCGGGCAAGCCGGTCCGATACCTGATATACAGCCATGCCCACATGGACCACATTGGCGGTGCCGCCGCCTTTGCCGACCAGCATCCCAGGATTATCGCCCACGAAAATACGATACCACGGCTGGAGCGCTACGCTCTCACTGCGGACTATATTCGTCACATAAACAGCATTCAGTTCCACTTCAGCATCCCGCCGGGTCGGTACTCTCCGGTCTATCCCACGGAGACCTACCGCGACGAATACCGCTTCGAGCTTGGCGGCAGGACCTTCGAGCTGTTCCACGGCAAGGGTGAGACCGACGACCACACACTGGTCTGGGTGCCGGAGTTGAAGGCGGTGTTCTGCGGCGACCTGCTGGAGGCTTCGTTTCCGAACCTGGGCAACCCGTTCAAGGTGATGCGCTACGCCCGCGAATGGGCGGAAGCGCTGGAAAGGGCACTGGCACTCGACCCCGACTTTGCCATCGGGGGCGACGTTGTCCTCGTCGACAGGGCCAGGATACGGGAGTTATTCAAGGATAACATCGAAGTGCTCAGGTTCCTGGAGGACTCGGTGGTGAATGCCGCCAACGAGGGCAAGAACCTGGAGCAGATGATTGAGGATATCCAGCTTCCGCCGCACCTGGAGAACAGCCCCAATCTGCGGCAGGAGTACTCGCGCCGGGAGTTCGCCATCTACAGCATCTGGAAGCGCTACTGCGGCTACTTCGATTTCAGCCCCTCGGGGCTGTTGCCCCGTCCCAGACGCGAGATTGCCGGCGTGGTACGTGAACTGGTTGGCAGCGACGAGACAGTGCTGAATAAGGCACGGGAGCTTATGGAATCCGGCCAGTTGCAGCTTGCCCTGGAAACACTGGACATCATCCTGAAGGTAGACTATGAGGACATACCCGCACGCCGGGTCAGGCAGCAGATACTCAAGAAACTTACCGGTACGGACACCTGTATGATGTCCCGCAATGTCTGGACACACTACCTTGAAGAGGATGAAGCATTCCTGGCGAAGCAGACGGAGGAAGGCTAGGCGGTAGCGCCGGCCGCTTGTGGAGGCAACCATGGAAAACGCAGGTCCGGAGGATACAGGAAGGGATAGCGGGCAGACCGGGACTGACCCGGTGGCACTTCCCTCAGGCAAGAAGACCTGCTCCGGCTGCGGCATCGTGAATGAGGCTTCATCGGCCTATTGCTATCGCTGCGGCCTGAAGCTGCCCACCGAGATTCGTTCCGGGGCCGAGGTGATGGGAAACCCGGCCGGATTCTGGATAAGGCTCCTGGCCTTCATACTGGACCAGGTACTCCTTTCGGTTGTCGGAATTACCATCAGCCTGCTGGTCACGGACCTCACGCTGGCAGACATGCTGGCACGCGCAATCGACCCCGAAGCACCCTTCCTCTGGAGCGAGATGCTCACCACATTCGCCCTGGAAGCTGGCTACTGGACGATTATGATAGGCACGTGGGGCAGGACGGCAGGCAAAGCACTACTGCGTATCAAGGTCACACGGGTCGATGGCTCAAGGGTCTCGTATCCCCGCAGCCTGGCCAGATACCTGGCCTACTATATCTCCTGGTTAATGCTGGGTCTTGGCTTCCTGTCCATACCCTTTAGCCTACGGAAGAAGGGGCTGCACGACTTGGTGTGCGATACCAGGGTAATACGAGCGTGATACAGGAAAGCCTGCTCTTATGCAGTTCATTGTAATCCTGGTAATTGCCTTCGCCCCGGGGGTATTCTGGCTCTGGATGGTCTACCGCCGGGACCGGTACCGTCCGGAGCCCAGAGCGCTGGTGGTCCGGACGTTCATCTGGGGTATGGTGGTCTCCATTCCGGTGGCTTTACTGGAGTTCGGCCTGATATTCATAGTAGACCCGGACGTAATCAATTTCCCCGAGGTCGGCCAGCTTTCCCTTGGTACCGCTGCCTACATATCCTTCGTCGTGGCCGGCGTGACCGAAGAGCTGGGAAAGTACCTGGTGGTGCGAAGAACGGTATACCGCTCACCCTACTTCGATGAGCCGATGGACGGCCTGGTTTACGCGTCAGCTTCGGCTCTCGGTTTCGCCTCACTGGAGAATCTCGGGTACCTCCTGACCTACGGCTGGGAGGTAATCTTGATGAGAGGCCCGTTCTCCACTCTGGCCCACGTGCTGTTTTCCGCGATGTGGGGCTATCCGCTCGGAGTGAGCAAGGTGAGACAAAGGGGAATGAGAGCCGGGACCTTGCTGGGACTGCTCTGCTCGATGGCGGCTCACGGCCTGTTTAACTTCCTCATCTTCACACAGAGTGCCTATTCCCTCCTGGTGATACCGCTGTTCCTCGGTGCGGGCGCTGTCTTCTTCTTTATGATGAGGCGGGCAACCCGGCTGTCTCCATTCAGAGAGATGGTCGGGCAACTACTGGTGGTCTGCCCGAATTGCGGTGACAAAGTGCCCTGCTACGCAGGCTTCTGCATGACGTGTGGTGCCGAGATGGCGGAGGCCGGGCAAGACGGACCTGCCTTCTGTGGCAAGTGCGGGGCTACCCTGAACTGCGAGGCCGCCTTCTGCACCTCCTGTGGCAGTCGTATCCTCAGGAACCAGTCAAAGTAGCAATGAAGCCCTGAGTGTAAGCAAAGAATCTCGCCGAAAAGCTGTTCTGATGCGGTGTCCTGGTGTGGTATAATCGCGCAATATGGTACAATCCCGCCGCCTCTGCGGCATCGTTCACTGAGAAAGGAGACACAATGACGGAAGAGAACAAGGTCCAGTGGGTCTACTCCTCGAAGAATAACCGTGAGCTGGTGGAGCGCTACGACCAGTGGGCCAGGGACTACGATGCAGACCTTGCCGATGATTTCGACTACCGCGCCCCGCAAATGGCTGCCGAGATTTTCACCCGATACGTTCCCCGGAACGCCAGAGTTCTGGATGCAGGCGCCGGTACCGGGCTGGTGGGAGAGATACTGGCCGGTATGGGATACAGTACCCTGGTCGCCATGGACATGTCGTCGGGAATGCTGGAGGAAGCTCGCAAGAAGAGCGTCTACACCGAGCTCCACCGTATGGTCATGGGTGAGCCACTGGACTTCCCCACAGCTTCATTTGATGCCGTGATCTGCGTTGGCACGCTTACCGTAGCACATGCTCCGGCCAGCTCCCTCGACGAACTGGTGCGTATCACCAGGCCCGGGGGATACATAGCCTATACCCTCCGTCCGGATATCTATGAGAATAACGGCTTCAAGGAGAAGCAGTCCGAGCTAGAATCAGCGGGCAAATGGAAACTAGTGGAAGCGACCGAGCCGCTCCAGACACTCCCCAGGGGCGAGCCGGACGTCCTCATGCAGGTATGGGTATACCGGGTATGACCGACGAATACGCTAGGTGCAGTGACTAGCCCGGTCGGGTCCTGAGGCGGGGCATGCGCCTCACCAGGGAGGGGGCCAGCTCTACCCAGGTCTTCTGCAGTCTGCCTTTTTGCAGTCGACTTAGCTCCTTCCGGGAACTGAACTGGGTCTCGATGTAAGCCTGGGCGATTGCGCCGATTGCTTCGGCCTGAAGCGGCAGGGCCAGTGCCAACCGAGTACAGTACTCCAGGGGTGTTTCTTGCATTACCGGACCCATTTTGCCCAGTGCGGCCAGCCGACTCATCTTCCGGTAGGCATCCTCGGGGTTGTTGATACGCTTGAGACGCTGGAGCCAGAATGCATAGCCTCCCCTGACGGCAAAGAATATCACCACCGGAAAACCGATGATGAAGAAGTAGACGTATAGCTGCGGCCCGGGCAGCGTTATACGGTTGGTACTTCTCCTCACTAAATCCTCCCCCGTCGGGCCGAATATCTCCTCTTGCGCCAGCATCATGGTGGGGTCTATCATCTCCATGAAATCCGCTTCATCCCCGACTCCGACTATGGCATCCGTACTCCCCCCGATGGGTGTGGCCGAGAACTCCACCCACCCGAGAGTGGGGAAGTAGACCTCGGTACGGGCGTGATAATGACGGACACGCAGGAGGTAGCTTCCCGTTTCCGCGTCATAATCGCCCTCAAGATACCCGGTGTTCAGCCGGGTCGGGACATCTACGCTACGCAGCATGACCGCCATCGCCGAGGCAAAAGAGGTGCACACCCCCTCCTTTGATTCAAAGAGGAAGTAGTCCACAGCATCGGCGTCTTCAGGAGGAACTTCCGCCTCTATATCATATTCCAGGCTGTTGATATATGTCTTGACCGCCACTACTTTATCGTACTGCGATTCCGCTTCCCGGGTTATATCTTCAGTAAGCTCCCTGACACGCGCCGGAAGACTGGCGGGAAGCTGCAGGTAGCGTTCCGTGACCTCTTCCGGATAATCCTCTCCGGCCAGGGACAATTCGTCCGGTGTGTACGAAGCCACTCTGGTAACTACCGTATATTGCTGGTAGGGCTTCATCAATCGCGGCGTAACGACGGCGATAACGTCGCCAGGTTCGTGCAGACCTTCTTCGACGGCTTCGGCCGACCCATCAATGGTATCAGCAGGCAACGCTTCACCGGTTTCTTCTTCAGAGAACGTCTGTAGAATTACCGGCATGGCGGATGATTGGAAATCGCCCACGGTGAGTACGACATCAGTCTTCAGTTGATTCTCAACCGTATAGGTCGACTCCTCACCGATACTGAAGGGCCTGGCCTCAACTGCGTTCTCGTTGGCAGCGATTTCCCGGTCACCTATCTCGCTGCTCGTCCATCCCCACGGGTGATAGACATCATACCGCCTGGTACGCCAGTATGCCGGCTGGTCGGCCTTAACTATGAAATGCACCCGACCGCTTGTGCTCAGCGGGTCCTTAAAGGACAGTGTCTGTTGCTCGCTGCTATCAATCAGGCTCCACTTGGCGCTCACACCGGCAAAGATGTTAAACCACTGCCCCCGGGCACCCTCCTCGGTCAGGTAGCCGCCGACCGAACCCAGACCTATCCGGTCTATCGGGGGCTGGGGCACGAACCAGGCCATAGCCACGGTCAACATGCTGATGCAGACTACTACCCCCACCAGGTAGACCACTCCCCGGTACGGGAAGCTGCTGGTCCGCTGGCCGAACCATACGCCCTGCCTGGCCAGGTTCACCTGCCCGATAAGCAGCATCGCCACCAGCATGTAGACAGGCAGAAAGGCGTAGTCCTCCCGTGGAAGGTTGCTGAGGTTAACCATGACAGCGAGTGTACCGAGACTGACGGCCACCCACACGTTCTGCCGGCGCAGGATATACCAGGTGGAGATAAATCCAATAACCCAGATGACCAGGCTGAGGAACATGGCAAAGTAGGTCGTCCCCTCACTGGGCCTTACCCCGCTGACCGCCACCCACCAGGCGCGAAACGCCGATTCCGTCTCCGAAAAAGGCATCAGACCAACCGTCTGCCAAACAGTCACCCCCAGCCCGAGAACGACCATGAGGGGGTACGCAATCCTGGCGGACAGCCGGCTCCTGGCCAGCAGAAGACCGGCCAGCACGGCGAGGAGAAGGGTCGTTATCAGAGAGGGCTGTGGGCTTATCCAGTGGGCCTGCTCAATCGACCACGTAGCAACTGCCAGGGTAAGAAAAACCAGCAGGACACTGCCCCATTCCTGCGGACTGCCGACTCCGGCACGGATTACCGACCACAGCAGTACGGGCAGTCTGCGTCCGATTACCGTGCGAGACAGATATCCCCGTATCCCGCCACCACGTCCGGCAGATGACTTTTCCTCCATACCTCTCCCCCCAGACCCTTACATGAATCTCGCATGCAGTAACGAAGCCCGGTTATCCAGTGCCCGGGCAAGCTCGTCTCCCTGCCTGACGATATAGACCTGGACACCGGTTGAACTAAGGTTACGCGCCGCATTGGCCATACTGGTCTCCCCACCAAAGCTGGCGGGGTCAAGCAGCACCAACACAATGGAGTCCACACGGTTTCTCAGTTGCCGGACAGCGTCCGCCAGACTCCCCGTAATCGCCGGCGTGACAATAATAACAGTAGAATTACCCCTGAGATACTCCATGTGGTCGGAGATGACCTGGCCCACGGATACCTCGCCGGTAGCCCTCATCAGAGCAAGGGCTTCCAGCATGCGCCATAGATGGTCATCGCCCCTCTCCGGCGGAATCAGATACGTCTGCTCGCCTGAAGCCGCCAAACCGACTCTCATCCCGCTCTGCAGGTGCTTTCTGGCCAGTGATGCCGCGATGGTCACACCGTACTCCTCGGTGGTCTCCTCGCCGTGACCGAAGTGTGAAGTCTCCTGCATATCCAGGATAATCCACACCGTCTTCGAGCTGTCATAAGAGCGGTCGGCATCAAACACCTTGACCAGGAGCTTACCGGTGTGAGCTGTACCCGGCCAGTGGATGTGGTTGAGGCTGTCACCACTGCTGAATTCACGTACACTGGATGCGTTCGGGCTTATCTGGCTAATGGCCTGGTAACCGGAACCGTAGCCGAATTCATTGAAGGAAGACGCCTTGAACAGGGGCAGGTCAAACGTCGCCGGGTAGATGAGGATACTGTGCGGTTCTCCCACGGTGCGCTGCCGCGAGAAAAGGCCGAAGGGGTCTGCTGCCGTCACGGTGACGGCACCCAGGTAGTACCTTCCCCGACGATGGCAGGTAAATGTGGACTGCCATTCATGGGAACTCCACCGTGGCAGGTTGAGGATAGCGGGCTCACGGCGCCCGGGCAGGTCGGTGCTCTCCTCCACCCTGAGCCAGAGCTTGGGTATCCGGCTATCATTGGTTACCGTAATCCGCTGCTGGAACTTTTCCCCCACCTGGCTGTGCTCCGGCGGAGACTCGGCCTCGGCGCTGATACCATGTATGCCCAGTACCGACCAGATGTAGCCCACCACCGGCACCAGCACAGAAAGGAAGAAGAGGCGCAGGAACAACGTGGAGCCTCCCACCAGTGCCAGTGCAAGGAGGACTACAGGGACTATGTAGACAACCGTTCGTACCTTCATCTCGTCACTGCGAAGAGATTACCCTGAAGTAGAAGCCTGCGGCGCATTCCCGACATTACGGTCTGAGCACCGTGCCGGGTACGGGAATGGTATCCAGTATTTCAGTAATACTGGCCCTGCCGCTCTTGTCCTGGGAGACATCGGTCAGCCGTATTATCAACCGGTGGGCCAGAACAGACTCTGCCAGTGCTTTGACATCGTCGGGCAGAACGTAGTCCCGCCCATGTACCAGGGCACGAGCCTGGGCAGTGCGGAACAGGGCAAGCGACCCTCGCGGTGAAGCCCCGAGGTATATCGTGGGGTGGTCACGCGTGGCCGCCACAAGAGATGTGATGTACTTCTTAAGCGTGTCGTCCACATAGATATCTTTCACCGCAGTCTGGAGATCCAGAAGGTCGGCACCGGTGGCCACCGGGGTTATCTTCTCGATGGGATGAGCATACTGCTGCTTCTCCACAATGGCAATCTCGTCATCCTGTGACGGGTACCCGAGGCTTATCCGCAACAAGAACCGGTCCAGCTGTGTCTCCGGGAGAGGGAACGTGCCCTCGTACTCAATGGGGTTCTGTGTCGCCAGGACATGGAAGGGAGATGGCATATTGTGGGTGACACCATCGACCGTAATCTGCCCCTCGTCCATGCATTCCAGCAGGGCCGACTGCACCTTGGGAGTTGCCCGGTTAATCTCGTCGGCAAGCACCATCTGCGCCATTACCGGCCCGGCACGGAACTCGAAGTCCCCCGTTTTCTGGCTGTACACGGTAATCCCGGTGATATCCCCGGGAAGCATATCCGGGGTGAACTGAATGCGTTTGAATGAACAGTCCAGAGACCTCGCCAGGCTGCGGGCCAGCATTGTCTTACCAACACCCGGTGCGTCCTCAATGAGCAGGTGTCCATTACTGATGAGGGCAATCACGGCAAGCTCCACCGCATCCTCTTTACCGATGATGACCTGCTGCACGTTGTTCAGTATCGCCCTGGCGGTACTCTGCGCTTTGCTTATCGCTTCTACCATCTCCTCCCTCACATCCGGAATAATCCCTCGCATAGAAACGTGCCTCACTTTCGTCAGGCACCTACTTATATTGTAGCATAAAGCGGATTACAAGGAGACACACCTGGCGTCGTTGCACGCTAATATTCCCCGAATGACTGCGGGCGGGTGAGCAACTGAAGACACCTGCCCTGGTAAAACAAGAAAACCCGCACTCCATGGTTCTGGAGTGCGGGTATTTCATCGGTACAGTGAGCAGGCGAGTGCCTTGCCCACGATATGGTCTCTAAGTGCCAGCCAGGCGTGCCACGTTACCGGTCAGGGTTGGACCGTTCTGTTCCGGCGGTAATCGGTTGCTTCTTAGGCTCAGCGACAGCATCTACCTCACGCCGGTGAGAACACTGGAGGCACTGCGCGTACCAGACATCGAACTCCCGGTCAATAAACACATCGCCCCCACACCGGGGACAGCCCTTGAGCTTCCACACTACCATGTCCTTACCCCCCTTGAGATACTCGACCGCGCCTCGCTGCTAGAGGGCGGTCACTCCCGGATTCTGCCGCTGGTGCCTTACCCTCCGATACCGATACCCCAGCAGCAGGTTCTTCAGCGAGTCTGTTATTACAGTCCCCGAACCAGGGCCATCCCCGGTCAGGGCTTCCTTCGGGGTTGCGTAGTAATCACTGAGGCCGACCCGGAATCTGACCAGGGTGCCGTCTGCAGTAAGTCTTTCCAGGACGGCCGATGTCCGCTCGGTACGGTTGTCTCCCAGTCTGGCGGCAATCTCCCAGATGGTCACCGGCTTCCGCTCACAGAGCATCACCGTTGTCGTCCGGTCCGCGGGGTTCTCACGGAGACACTCAATCCCGTCCTCAGCATGGACACCTGCAATTCCCATCGCTTTCACCCTCGCCATGCATCATACTGTGATGATTTTGCACCACCACTATCTCATACGCCCAACTAGCCCGTAAGGTCTCAAAAGACGATAAACCTGGACCAAATGGATAAAATTCTTTCACGTGAAGGGGGTCGCAGGGATACAACCGGCGGCTGCATCCCTGACCCATATTACGGTCGCTTCACACCGGTTTCCCTGCTGTGATACCAGAGTGGACAGCGTCTTTCCCCTATCTATTCACCGCCTGATATAGAAACAGGGCACCCAGCTTTGAGAAAAGCAGACCAATGGGGTCATCAGAATGAACCAATCGTGTCTTACAGTAGTACCTTACAGGCACCAGAATAGAACGGTAACGATACGAGGAGAGTGATTGTCGCAGGAATCAGGAGTGTCACGCCGGTACGATAACTCGGTACGAATACGCTCCGAAATAGACAAACGTTGATAGCCAGGGCAATCACCATGATGACAGGAACGGACACGGAAAGTTATGAAGGGCAGCCAACGGGCTGTCCGAAAGGTATCACCGACGGCTACTCTGGCCATTCGTGCCGATTTACGAGTCAGGTACTGTCTTCCAGCGGCGGACAACCTGGAAGGATATCCACACTATATGTAAGGAGCGGGATGACTCGGCGTTAGGCCCTTCTGCCCGCCACCTGCGGAGGTAGAGTGCATCTTAGAGACGAAACAGACTTTAGATAGAGATCAGAAACAAGACATAGAGGTAGCCGGGCTTCTGCCCGGATATAGAGAGTAGAACTCTATAACTTCGGTATCATTCTCGGGCGCCGCTGGAAAAGAGACGGGAGGAAAAGAATAATGGGTATACCTGTTGCATACTCGGTGAACTGCGGCTTCGGCTGGTTCATTGTCTTACTGGCTATAGCCGGGTACTTCCTGACATGGAGAAGGATGAGAGAAAGGTGGAGCTTCTGGATTATACTGGCGGTAGGCTGGGCATTCTTTGCCACGGCGCAAACGCTGATAGCCGCTGGTGTTTCTGCGGGGACCCCCTATCTTGCTGCCATCTGGCTGTCTTCCTTCGTGCTGGTCATTGCCTCCCTGGTGATGCTATTTGCTAAGCTCACCGGTCGTGTGAAGGAAAAGGAATAGCACGGCACCACGGAGACCTGCTGGTGGCCGGTTATGGCCACCAGTCAGAGCAACCGGTGATTCCGGAACCCCTCATAGTACCGGGGCATCCGGGGCAGTGGAACTTGGATTATACCAACGAAAGATAGACGGTAACCATTAGAAGAAAGCGCGGGAGGAAACAGCAGTATGACCGCCAGGAAACCGTCCAGTCGTGTTGCGATGAAACCGGGTACTGTGTTCCTCCAACCCTGGGTCGGGTAGAACATGCAATTTGCTGAGAAGGTCCAACGCTACAAACGGGTAATACTGATTGTGGCGGCAGCTTTCATGTTTGGCGCCCTCTTCCTGTATGCCTCCATAGAGCGCGTCAGGGACATTCGTACTACCGTTGAAGCAGTAGCGGCAGAGGAGACCTCATACCTCATGGAGAACCTGAATGCCCGCCTCCTTTCCATCGTCAGTGACCTGCCGGACGGGCACCATGAAATCCTGCCCGATAGCCAGACCGAGCACCTCTCTCTGACCAGACATCTGGTTGAAGCCAATCCGTTCTTACAGATAGTGAATTTCATCGGGCCGGACCATCGCATCAAGTATATCGTACCGTTTGAGCCAAACAAGACCCTGGTCGGAACAGGGATAGAGGCCGTGGCTCCAAAAGCAGCGCTGGAGATGGCGGCATCTTCAAAGGAACCGTACCTCTCAGAGCCGTTTGAGGTCACTCCGGGGGAACATGGCTACTCCCTGACGATACCGGTAAGGAATGACGGTTTCTTCATGGTTGTCTTTACCGCTGAAAGCGTGTTCGGCAGCGATAGTCCATTCCGTCCCGGGGGAGACGTTCTCATTCGGGTCTCGGATAGTACGATCCCGGTCTTCACTCCCGAAGGATACCAGGACCAGCTAGCCCGGACAAGGACACACCAGGTGAATACGGAAGGAGCCCTACTCAATAGAACGGTACTACTGAATGTATTACCCACTGATGCATTACTCAGCACCAGCTCACGATTCTGGCAGGTCCTCGGCATTTCAAGCCTTGCCATCTCTTTTGTATTGCTGCTGGCCACAATCTTCGCGCAGATGCTGGAAAGCAACCGGCGGAAGCGCACCGAAGAGGAACTGAAGCTGGAAGCACGGCTGCTGGATTCGGCCACCGATTCGGTCTTCCTGTGCGACCTTGAAGGAAACCTGACCTACGCTAACGAAATGGCCTGCCGTTCCTATGGCTATAGCAGGGATGAGTTCCTGGAGATGAACTTCAGAGACCTTGATATGCCCGAAAATATTGAGGTCATTGAATCCGCAAGGCGGGCCCTGCAGGCAAGTGACGAAGTTACGATGGAGTCTATCGGCCGCCGCAAAGACGGTGGGACATTCCCTGTTGAGGTACACGCCCGCACAATCGAGTACGCCGGCCAGAGACTCGTCCTCAGCGTCGCCCGCGACATCACCGAACGCAATCTGGCCAGGGAAGCACTCAAGGAGAGCGAGGAGAGGTACCGGGCTATCTTTGACAACTCACGTGATGGCATTGTGCTGGTTGATAGGAATAGCGGCAGCATCGTTGAGTGCAACCGTGCGTTTGAGGTGCAGACCGGAAGGACTCTCGATCAGTTGAGGCTGATGAAGATCTGGGACGTGCGTCCTGAGGACAGGATTGAGGCAGCCAGGCAGAAGTTCCAGGACATAAATGAGGAAGGGACGGGTGGCTCGGCAGAACTCGATTTCCAAAAGCCAGATGGCCAGACGGTACCCGTTGAGTTCGCGTCTCGAAGCGTGGAGATAGGCGGAAGGCAGTACCTGCAGAGCATGGTCAGGGACATCACGGAAGCTCGTCAGATGGCAGGGACGGTCAAACTCGCTTACGCTGAACTGGAAAGGATATTCAATGCCGCCGCCGACGGCATGTGCGTGATAGACAGGGAATTCAACGTGATACGCGTCAATGACGCCTACGCTTCCATTAGTGGTGCAGGTAAGCAGGGAGTCATAGGCAGGAAGTGCTACGAAAGCAGGGGCAATCAACTGTGCCACACACCCCGGTGCCCGCTGACACGTATCATTGACGGCGAGGATTACATTGAGGGTGAGGTGGAAAACGAGCGCAGTGACGGCACCAGGCTTAGCTGCATCCTGGCAGCAACACCACTGCACGGGCCAGATGGCGAACTGACCGGCATTATCGAGAGCCTGAAGGATACCTCCGAACTGAGAAAAACCCAGGAGCAGCTGCAACACTCACAGCTTCTGGCCTCCCTGGGCGAGATGACTGCCGGCATAGCCCACGAGGTGAATAACCCCCTCGGCAGCGTCCTGCTCTATTCCGAACTCCTGATGACAGGTGACGTCCCCCCACAGACCAGGGCGGACCTGGAGGTAATACATGATGAGGCCAAGCGAGCCGCCCGGATAATGACCGACCTCCTCACCTACAGCCGCAAGGTTAAGTACCAGGTCCGGCGCCTGGACCTGCACCGGATTCTGAACAAACTGCTGGATATGCGCCGGTACACGGAACGGGTGCATAACATTGCTGTCTCCACCGACTTTGCGGAAGGTCCGCTATGGGTAAGAGGCGACTCTTCACAGCTAAAACAGCTCTTCATGAACCTCATGCTTAATGCTGAGGAAGCAGTCAAGGAGTCCGGAAGCGGACACATAAAGGTCACCACGCTCAGGGATACCGAGTGGGTCAGAATATCCGTCTCGGATAATGGTACCGGCATACCACCGGAAAACCTCAGGCAGATATTCTACCCGTTCTTCACCACCAGGGATGTCGGCGAGGGTACCGGACTTGGCCTGAGTACCTGTTATGGTATCGTGACCAATCACAATGGACTGATACGCGCCGAAAACAACGAGGCCGACGGCGCAACTTTCATCGTGGAACTGCCACTGGCATCGGGTGGAAAACAGCGTACCCTGGTTCAGGCAGGCCGGGAGACAGATTGAGCGAAGATACGAGACGAACCCGGGAGGCAACTATGGTAACAGGCAATGCCGAAATCCTGATAGTCGATGATGAACCACATCTGTGCGATGTCCTGCACCGCATACTGACTAGGGAGGGATATCAGGTCAGGACAGCTCCGGACGGTGAGACAGCCCTAGAGCTCTGCCGGCAGAAAGCGCCTGACGTGCTTCTGCTGGATGTGATGATGCCCGGAATGGACGGCAGGGAAGTATGCCGTAGGGTGCGTGAGTCCGAAGTGGCAACCCATATCATCTACTTCACCGCCCGGACGGACAGCGCCGGTCTCCCGAAACTGCGGCAGCTTCGCCACGAGGCGGATGCCCTTATCGCCAAGCCTTGCACAACAAAAATGATACTATCCAAAGTAAGGAATGTGCTGGAGGGTGCTCTCTAATGAAGGGCACCGACAGGTAGAAAACGGGCCTGGTCCCCGACGTAGTCCGGGCCACTACCCGAAGACCGAATGAGGTAACTATGAGAAGCGAAAGGATTCTGATTGTTGAGGCTGACAAGCACCTCAGGCTCTCCAGAGTCGACGTTCTCACGCGGGACGGCTACTCCGTTACCGGCGTTGCTACCATTGAAAAGGCGGTCCGGGTAGCCAGAGAGGAGCCTTTGGACCTTCTCATCATTGGTGGGGAGCAGCCGGTATTGCTGGACGCACTTCCAGGCCAGTTCCCACCGGAGCTGAGTATTCTGATGATAGTTCCAGAAGATACTGTGGGTCGTATCACCGAGAATGCCGGGGCAGGAATACGCTCCTTCCTGATTCCACCGGTCACACCACGCAGATTGAAGGAAAGGGTTGCTCGGGTTATCGATAGCGCAAGGCAGGTCAAGGAGAGCATCCGGGGCGAACTCCTTACCTCACCGGAGAACACCAGGCTGTCCGGCAGCGGTAAAAAGCAGTATCTTCAAATGCAGAGACTGCTCCAGGAAATATCCACAGCCCAGGAGAATGAGCGCCGTCGGGTAGCCGTTGAAATCCACGATGGTGTTGCCCAGTGGATGGTCGGGGCCTCATACGGTATCAAGGCATGCAGCGTCCTCGTTTCTGAACTGAGACTGGACGACCTGCAGCGAGAACTGGCCGAGACCGGACAGGCAGTGCAGAGAAGTATCAAAGAGCTGCGTCGCACCATTGCTAACCTGCGCCCGCTCCCGCTGGAGGAACTGGGGCTTGTCGCTGCCGTTCGCAAGGAAGCGGCAACACTTGCCGAAGATGCTATCATATGTCACACTGAGGTAGACGTAGACCTGCCCAGGCTTTCTATCCCTGAGGAGACTACAACCTACCGGATAATACAGGAGATGCTGACCAATGTCAGGCGGCACTCCGGGGCGAGCGAGGTAACCGTGCACATGCAATACCGCGACGGCATGTACTCAGTGGCTGTCAGCGATAACGGGCATGGCTTCGCCCCGGAAGAGGTGCTGAACAATGAGATGTCGGTGATGCACATTGGCATTATTGGTATGAAGGAACGTGCCGGACTGCTCGGTGGCTGCCTGACAATAGACAGCGGTCACGAACAGGGAACCGTTATGCGTTTTTCCTTCCCCGTTTCCATCCGGGAGACTATGAAGGCAACAGCAACAGTACGAGATTGAGGGATGTAGCGATGAGTGAATCACGAACTATTAAAGTACTGCTGGTCGATGACCATCATGTGGTCCGTGAGGGACTGCGGCGGATACTGGAAATGGACGATGCAATAGACGTTATCGGCGAGGCCAGGAGTGGCGAAGAAGCCGTGGCCAAAGCCGTTGCGCTGTCACCGGACGTCATTGTTATGGACCTCAAGATGCCCGGGATGGACGGCATTGCCGCCACCCGCGAGATAAAGGGGAAACTACCCGATGTCAACGTGCTGGTGCTGACGCTTTATGCCGAGGACTTCGTGAAGCAGGCTATGGAAGCCGGCGTAGCCGGTTACCTGCTCAAGGACAGTGATTCCGAGCAGATAACCAGGGGAGTCCACCAGGTATATGAAGGCCTTTCTCCGATTGCACCATCTCTCACCCGGGGTCTGGTGACCGAGTTTGCCAAGCTCAGCCGGAGCAGTCGCTCCTCAGTTCTTACCCCACGGCAGGTAGATATACTCAAGCTGATTGCCGAGGGGGAGAGCGGCAAGTCTATCGGGGAACACCTCTTCCTGAGCACATCCACGGTGAAGCGGGAGGTACGGCACATCTTTGACAAGCTGGGTGTGAACGACCGCGCCCACGCTGTCTCCGAGGCTATGAAGCGGGGGCTTCTCTAGTCACATGTCATCTCCTGCACTGTCTTCACCCCGCAGCCTTTCCTGCCCCGGAATCCTGGTTCGTCTGGGTCATGGCTATGCCCTACAGGTGCTATGTAAATGTTCTCTTTAGCCACGGAAGATTACCTCTTTAGTCCTCTTTTGCTGACTATTTAGACCTTACAGATGATTGGAGAACATGAGAAAATGGTATCAGAGCATGAGAGAATAATCTCATTGAAGATGATTGGTTAGAGAGAGGACAGGATGAATACTGGGCTACTTTCCGATACCATTGCAGCCATAACGGCGGAGAAGACCGGGATTATCCGTGTGCTTGTCGTCGATGACCATCACGTGGTACGTGAAGGTCTGCGGCGGATGCTTGAACTGGAAAGCAGCATACAGGTAGTCGGTGAGGCAAGAAGCGGCGAAGAGGCTATCGCCAAGGCTATCTCGCTGTCACCGGATGTCATCGTCATGGACCTTAAGATGCCCGGAATGGACGGTATCACCGCCACTCGTGAGATAAAACAGAGAATGCCCGATATAGGCATACTGGTACTGACACTGTACGCCGAAGATTATGTGAAGCAGGCCGTGGAGGCCGGCGTATCCGGCTACCTGCTCAAGGACAGTGATTGCGAGCAGATAACACGCGCCATAGAAGAAGTATATCGAGGCCTTTGCCCGATAGCCCCCTCTCTCACCCGGGAACTGGTCATGGAGTACGCCGAGCTCAGTCGGACCAGCCGGTCTTCGATACTGACCAAACGACAGGTCGAGATACTGAAGCTGATTGCCGAGGGGGAGAGCGGCAAGGAAATCGGCAACCGTCTTTTCATCAGCACCTCCACCGTGAAGCGGGAAATTCGCCAGATTCTTGCCAAACTCAAGGTAAGCGACCGCGCCCAGGCAGTATCCGAGGCCATCAAGAGAAGGCTCATCTAGCCCATACCACCCATGCCCCATGGCCCCATGCCCCATGGCCCCATGCCCCACTGCCATCCACCTGTTACCCCCTTCCTGACCTGATGAGGTCAGCCCGTTTGCCCCCCGGTGCTACCGCATTGCCCCACACAAGGCCACGAAACCTGCTTGTTTGGTTCCCTATTCCTGTCTACTAAGACCTTACGCCCTACTCATATGCATGAGACAATTATTACTATGAGACGCAGTATGTCTTATATGGTGGCGAGCAGGACCACCGGCAGGCCAGGTACTGACCCCGAGCCACGAAATCGTGGGGGGTGTTTTTGTACCCGACTTCGGGGAATAATGCGCCTGGCTGTCACCCGGGACGGCTCCCTGCTCTCAGGAGATGTATCTTGCAGTGGTGTATCGGAGAATGGAGGTTTTGAGTAGCGGAATGACCGAGCTTCAGAAGACGGAGAGAGATTACCGGCGGATAGACCGGAACTCCCTGTTCCTGCTGCTCCTGCTGACCGTACCGGCAGGAGTGATGGCGGTAGTCCTCTACCTGTGGCCGGATGCAGTGTGGACCGCCCCGGTACCTTATAGTGCGGTGGGAATACTCGGCTCATTTGCCGCCCTGCTCCTGGCGGTCTTCCTCTTCGCACGATACCGGACACAACCTCGAATCCTCTATCTCAGCGCCGGTCTCCTGGCTATGGGCATAATCGATGGCTTCCATGCCGTCTCAACACCGGGGTCCACGGAGTTCGTCTGGCTGCATTCAATCGCCGGCATCATCGGTGGGACCTTCTTCGTTCTCTACGCCCTCGCCGAAACAACGAGTCTCCGTGTACCGTCGGTCAAGGTCACAGCCAGGGGAGTCGGCGGGTTGCTCGGTGGGTTAGCCGCGGCCGCATTAATCTGCAGCGTTCTCCCGATGGTTCTTTCGGACGGTCTGCCCGCCGTGGCACAGGATGGCCAGCTTACCGCCGTTGCCTGGACCTTGAACGCCGTACCGGCGGCACTCTTTTTCATTGCCGGTGTCAGCCTGTTTCGCCAGTACCGCAAGACCGGCGCTAATGAGCTATTCCTGCTGACCGCGATACTTATCTTCCTGTTCCAGGCATGCGAGGTTTTCTACTTCGCCACGTTATGGGGTGTCATCTGGTGGTTCTGGCAGGCAATGCGACTGGTGGTCTATATGGCTGTTCTCGCCTATGTTCTCAAGGAGTACATACAGACCAGCGAGTCGCTATCGGTCGAGATTGAGGAACGCACCAAGGCGGTACAGGCCCTCAGGGTGGCAGAGGAGGACTGGCGTAACTCCTTCAACTCACTGGAAGAGGTAATGCTCATCATTGACAGGGACTACAACATCGAGAAGGTGAATAGCAGCGGGCTGGTACTCCTCAAGAGAACTCAACGAGCCGTCACGGGGCGGAAATGCTACCGCGTTATGCGCCATATGGATAAGCCCTGCGGATTCTGCCCCATCCGGCACACGCTGGAGAACAAGACCGTAGAATCCGTAGAGCGGTACGACGAGATCTATAAACGGCATTACCACATGAAGAGTGCCCCGATACTTGATGAAAACGGCGAAATCACCAAGGTTGTCTTTTCCATGAGTGATATCACGGAACGAATCAACGCCGAGGCCAAGGAGAAGATACTGCAGAGGGAGCTCAGCCTGACCAGCCGCCTGGCTTCTATCGGCGAGGTAGCCGCCGGGATTACTCACGAGATAAACAACCCGCTGACCGGCGTGATTGCCTTCGCCCAGATGCTGATGCAGATGGATGTTCCCAAGAATATGAGAGAAGCGGTGGAGGTGATTCACAACGGGGCAAACCGGGTGGTCGGGATTGTGGATAAGCTCCTCACCTTCGCACGCCGTAACCGTCCTGATAAAGAGTACGCAGACATCAACGACATCCTGACCAACACCCTGGCAATGCGCTCCTATGAAATGCGTATCAACGACATCAACGTATCGTACGACCTCGATGAAGACCTGCCTAAGACCATGGCCAATATCGGTAAGCTCCAGCAGGTATTCCTGAATATCATCGTGAACGCAGAACAGGCAATGGGAAGGGCACACGACGGGGGAGAGTTATCCGTGAGGACCGAGAGAATCGACGACAAGATACATATTTCCCTGGCCGATGATGGTCCCGGGGTTCCCGAAGACATCATCGATAAGCTGTTTGACCCCTTCTTCACGACGAAGATAGATGACGGTGGGACAGGACTGGGACTGAGTATCTCCTACGGAATTGTCAAGGAGCATGACGGCAGGATATACGTCAGGAGTGTTCCCGACAAAGGGGCTACTTTCGTGGTCGACCTGCCGATAGTGGCCGCAGTCCAGCAGCCGGAGCAGGAAGAGTTCTCTGTCCAGGAGTCGGCCAGGGTGACCTCGGCAAGGATACTGGTGGTGGATGATGAGCCACACATCTGCCGTGCCCTGGACAGGCTGCTAACCCACGAGGGGCACAAAGTAGACACCGCAGGCAATGCTAAAGTGGCCCTGCGCAAGATGTTAAAAACGCAATATAACCTTATCCTGCTGGACATCAGGATGCCAGGCATGAGTGGTATCGAGCTCTACCAGCAGATGAAGGAGGCAGTCCCGGCATTACAGCAAAGGGTAATCTGTGTAACCGGGGACGTTATCAGTGCCAAGAACAAGGCCTTCCTGGAGGAATCAGGAATACCTTGTATAGTCAAGCCATTCGGCGTTGATGAACTAATGAGTTTGGTAAAACAAGTACTGGGAGGAGAGACTGAAGATGCACAAATCACGTATTCTCATAGTGGACGATGATATCGGTGTCGTGAAATCAGTCCGTGCCAATCTAAAGGCACGGAACTGGGAGACATTGGTCGCCATGGATGGTGTCGAGGCGCTCGAAGTCATCGGACGGGAACAGCCTGACCTGATTCTTCTGGACATAACCATGCCCAAGATGGACGGCTTTGAGGTCTGTCGACAGGTCCGGGAGTGGTCACGGGTGCCGATTATCATGCTCAGCGCCCGCCGTAATGTCGAAGAGAAGGTCAGGTGCCTGAATATCGGTGCCGATGACTACATCACCAAACCCTTCGGTGTGAACGAACTGACAGCAAGAGTCACGGCGGTACTGCGCCGCACCGGTGAATCAGGCGTAGAGCCGTCCGCATCCAGCTTCAGTAGCGGCGACCTTTCCATCAATTTCGTAGAAAGACGAGTAACCATCGACGATAGGGAAATCAAACTCACGCCAACGGAATACAACCTGCTGCAGGAACTGGTGCTTGGCGCAGACAGGGTCTTCTCCCACTCTACGTTACTTGGCAAGGTGTGGGGACCGGAGTACGTCAGCGAAAGGGAGTACCTGCACGTCTTCGTAGGGCGTCTACGGAAGGAAATTGAATCAGACCCGACACATCCACAGTATATTATCACCGTGCCCGGAGTGGGCTACAAGTTCCAGACCGCATCCTGAAGTCCAACCCGTATCCCCGACCACTATAAAGGGTATCCGGACTCCTCCCCCGGATACCCTTTTATATTACATCTATATTGCCTGAGCTTCCCCAGGACCCCTCAAAGGCATCTTGGCAGTACCTCTCCCCAGCCCTAACGACACCCACCACCTGGTGAATATGTAGCCAGCCCTCCCCAAACGTGAAGAAACTCGCCTCTATCTCCGGTATGACCATCCTTTCCTGTTACCCCAGCTCTGTGTTCAAACCGCTGTTCGCTCCATCATAACCCTCGCGGGCCAGCCCGGCCGGACTTATCTCACTCTCCAGTCATTATCTTCAGCGGAGACCTGCCTCTACCTGTACTGATACGTGATGACCCAATTCTGACCCTTTTTTGACCCAATTATGACCTGCCAGGGGGTGTTCATTGTTGGCCAAAAGGACTATCATTCTGATACTCGGACCACCAATCTGACACCAAAAGGTCATGATTGTGACCCCGGGGTGAGCAGAACAGCATAATGCTGGTCCTCTGGCATGCTGCCAGGGAGGGTGTGTACTGTATTGGGCAAGTCGATAGGCGGATTACTAGTCGGTGTAATACTGGCAACGGTGCTCTTCATATGCCTGCCATCCCCCTTTCCGATGGCGGTCACAGCGGAGAATGCCAGCCAGCCGGATACCCTCAGTGACAACTTGACGGACAGTTACCAGACTATCTCCTCGGTGCTGACGGAAGCGGCCGGCCAATTTCAGGACGAAGACCTGGCAATATTCTACGGCAAGCTGATAGACAGCTACGAGCTCGATGAAGGGTCTTCATGGCTGGCTCCGGACGACGGCTCGGACGACCCCGGGGTAGTGCCCGACATTGAGAAGATAACCCGTATGGCAATCACCATGCCGCTGCTGGAAGTACGCGCTCAAATCCAGGATGAAGACATCGCCGCATTCTACCAGGACTTCCTGGAGAAGGTCGGCTGGATAGAGGTAGAGTAGACGGACAGAGGCCGAATGAAGTACCTCATCACTCTTCTGTGCGGGTTCGAGATTTCCGATGGCATAATCACGCATCTCCTCGTCGGCAACGGCCAGTTCCGGGAAGGCAACCCCCTGATGGCACCCATCGTTGGAGAAGGCAACTTCCTGCTGCTCAAGGTTGTGGGGGTTCTCCTATGTACGCTGGTACTGCTGAAAATGTACCGGCGTTTCCCCAGGGTCACTGTACTGACCACATCCAGTGTCGTCACGTTCTACGGGGCGGTCATCGCTTGGAACCTGGGCCTGTTCCTGGCAGTCTAGCAAGGTGCTGAAAAACCCTTTCGACCAATCCCCGTGCGGCCCAGATGGGTCGCCTTCCCCCTTCCTGGTCAGGAAGGGGGAAAGATTATGCCTGGGGATACCCCCAGGTCTGGGGGACACCCCCAGACCCCTGCCAAAGGGGCTTGGCCTCTTCTGAGGGGCACCCCCTCTGGACTCCCCTTATTCAGCAGCCTCCTAGTACTACATCACCAGTGCCGCGCCAGCAGAGTAGCCCTGCTTCGTTACGAGCCCGCCGCACCAGTAACAGTCCATCCGGTGTGCCCTGCTTATCCACCCCCGGAGCATGTGACCCGCACGTATCATGCTGCTGGCCCCTGGTACTATCACCACGCCCGCTTGAGCCAAGGAAACTTGCGTTTTCAGGTCTCCCCAAGTAGCCGCTTAGACCTTATATGGGCGACGTTCATATGCGACAATGAGACTATTGGCGAAGTCACGGTGAAGCCGTCAGAACGGTGAAGCCGTCAGAACGGTGAAGCCGTCAGAACGGTGAAGCCGTCAGAACGGCACCAGTGTACTTCCAGTAGTCTGGCCCTATGGGTGCCCGACCGTTAGATTTATGTCCTGTGACCGGGAGGAGACTGAATATGGCAAAGATACTGGTCGTAGAAGACGCCGTCTTCGTACGCAACTGGTGTTCCAAGTTACTTAGAGAGAAGGGCTATGACGTGGTTGAGGCAGCAAATGGTGACGAAGCCCTAAAGATATACAGGGAGGAAAAGCCGGACGGAGTATTACTGGATATCACCGCACCCGAGACAGACGGTGTGGTAACGATACAGGCGATAATGAGGATGGACCCGGAGGCCCGGGTGGCCATGGTCACCGCTATGGGTCAGAATGCCGTGGTATTGACCGCCATAGAAGCGGGAGCACGAGATTCCGTGATGAAGCCCTTCGACAGCAACAGGGTGCTGGATGCGGTGGAGAAGCTGGTCGGCTAGCTACCTCTCCCAGGCGCAAAACACACCCGCCGATAGCACAGATAGGAATATCAGGACATTGATTACTGTATTTTACCAATCCGGACCTTTACTGGAGCAGGTGGGAGATTGGAGTAAGCCATGAGTGATGACGGAAGTGGACTGCCTCAGGCAGTAATCGATGAGATGTTTGTTAAGCAGTCTGCCAAACAGAGCGCTGCCCTGCCGGAGGCGTCAGTGGCAGTCCTGCCAGATAGTGCGAATGAGCCGGTAGACGAGGGCGGTACTACTACCGCACGACCACACCAGAAGATAGAGTCGGAGACCCTGAGTACAACTGCGGCACCGCCGGTGACCCCGGTACTCGATGATGAGACCCTGGAGATAATGCGGCAGACCATGATTGCCCTCACAGAGCAAACGGCCAAACTGGAAACTCACCTCCACCAGGTTGAACAGAAACAGAATACGACTGCCGAGTTTGGTGCGGCCATCCTGCAGCTGAAAGAGAAGCTGGAAGCCATGACCCGGCACTTCCTTGAGATAGACGGTCGCGTCATGACGGTCCTGAGAAAACTCCGGGATACTCCCTCTTACGGTGTCCGCAGCGATTTCACCTGCGAATCCTGCGGCTCTCAAGGTTTCGTTGCCATACCGCTCAAGTGCACCAATTGCGGTAAAGAGGGCTGGTGGGGTTGGTGGCCTGACCACAAGGAATGAGGCCATTTATTGTCCCCGACCCTTCGCATTTCGGAAAAAGCAGGGAGTAAAATACTCCGGTTATGCCGCACCGGGAGTGCGGACGCATATCAGGTACACCTGTCTGTTTCTCTCCCATGCTCAGGCTAGCGAGACGAAGTACGATGGGACCGGGCCTCTCTCACACTCCTTAGTTCTGCTAGAACCTGCTGTGCTTCTGACAGAAGGTCGTGGGCATCTAAATCATCAAGTGTGGCGGCAAGCTGGCCGGAAGTATTCTCCTCTTCTATCTCGGTTGAGAAAAGCTCAAACAGTGAATCCGTGTCTCCTGACTTACCGGCGGAATCCTTGCCAGAGACATCATCTGATTCCTCGTCTTCCAGGTAGTCCACCGAATCCTTGGACTCGGCCGAGTCTGCGGACTCGGCTGAGTCTGCGGGCCCGGTTAGCTCTTCGGAGAAGTCGTCAAGCAGGTTGGCCTCGGGGGATTCGAGGGTGGTCTGTTCCGTTTCCGGTGTTCCTTCAGTTTTGAGTACCGGATTGGAATCTTCTTCCGGCTCTGGAGTGACATTCTTCAACATGGGCACCTCCTTAGCTGCGGTAAGGCTTGGTCCGGCATCGACCGCCGGCTGCGAAACGGTATCCTCTGACGAGGGTTTTGAGAGGCGCTTTGCCGGTGTGGGCAAAACCTCAACCGGTAAACCCCCATCCGCACCAGACCGGAGCTTGCCGAGTTTATCCCGCACCTGCCTGGTGAAATCACGCTTTCTTCTCCAGAATGGCTGCCTACCGGTATCATTCGGTTGCGGCTGCTTCGCAGCAGCCAGCACTAAACCCTGCTTCGGCGTGGTTTCCCGCATAAGGAGCGGGAAAAGCGTGACAACCATTGCTCCCAGGACAGCAAGACCTGCGAACATGTAAAGGTATACATCAGCACCTAACATTGACATTACTTATGTACCTCCTTCCTGTATCGTTTCGGAGAACACTCATCCCATTCCGGAAAACATCATGCGGACGACGGGAGGACCAAGGATTACGGCGACTCCCGAGGCCCCCAGTGTGAGGGTGAGGTAGAAAAAGAGCTTATAGATATGTCCGCCGCTGGTGGCATAGATGGCGGTGGCGTTGGCGAAAGCAAGCACCAGGACTATGGCAATCACCATGAAATGGAGCAGGTCCAGTTCTGTGGTAGCGCCGCCGTAGAGACCAAAGGCAGGAATACCGGTTGCCGCTATGGATTCTACGCCCGCATCTCCCGGCATCACATCCTCGATTAGAGCGGTAAAACTGACCAGAACCTGGTAGACAAAGACCACCAGTATTGAAAGTACCATGTGCATGACAACCGCCAGCCACAGCATACCGGACTCTATCAGCCGGCGCTTTGCCCGGAGGAGCGTGATTTTCATGGCGAAGCCACTGGCGCTATTCCCCACAAGCTCCGGCTCGCCGCCCAGAAGGACGCCGTCCAGGAATGTGCGTACGCTCCGGTTCACTTGCTCGGACCCTGTTTCACCAACAAACTGGTTCCAGCAAAGGCGAGGGTCTATCCCGGCCAGTATTCTGGTATAGAGCAGGTTGACATCTTCCTTCAGGGAACCCAGCGAGTGGAAGTCGAGTCTTGCCATAGCCTCGTTTACAGTGGCACCTATGGCCTGGCTGACACCGCCGAGGGAACGGAGAAGGCCAGCGATTTCGTTGTCCCGCTTGTCTATCTTGCCGTCATCAATCTTACTTATCAGCCCCAGCGGGAATATGAAGATGGCGACAGCTATCATGACATAACCAAGGTCAATCTTCATTACCAGCATGAGCACTGCCACCACAACCACAACGGGTATGGTAAGCCTGACCAGATTTCTCGCCAGGTTCTGCTCCTTGGAGCGCATCGGAAGCGAATGTACCTTGTATTCCCGGGGAGCAGCATGGTATATCAACCACACGCCGGCAATGGTCACCACTATGGTCAAAGAGGACAAACCCATGACAAAGACTGTAGTCACGTTACCTATCATCATGGAAACCACCGATACGATAGTGACGATGGCTGTGGTCATAATAAGCGCTACATAGGCATCGGTCCACTTCCGTAGTGTCTCCAGTCGGCGCTCATATTGATTGCCGTATGCATCCGAAGAGACATCAGCCTCCCTCTGCAGGAACGTAACGATATCTTCTCCGGAGGACAGGGCACCCGACATACGCAGGAGAAACGCCTTTACATCCGGCTCCTGGGTGTTCTGGCCGACGATTCGGCACGCCTCAGCGTAGTCATGGTTGAACGCTTTAGCAACAAATACCGCCCGTTTGAAGTAACTTGCCGAGGTGTAGGGCATCTTGGCAGCGTACTCGAACAGCCCGCTCCGCGAGATACCGGATGTGGCTATGGCCGCCATGTAGCTCAAGTGACAGAAGAAGTCCACCTCCAACAGCTGGTTGTCAACAGACTTACTGGCGTCCTTCTTGCCGCCGTCCTTTCCCTTTGCCCAGAACTTGTACCATACCATCGTTAGAAGAGCCCCTGTCGCTGTGCTTTACTGAGAACCTCCAGGATTTCGTAGAAACCGGTAATATGCTTCTCCTTATGTAGTGTCTCCAGTATCTTCGCCCGGCGGTCTACCTCAGCGTACATGCGCTGTTTCTTGGTAGCCGGGATGCCCATCCTGGGGGCAACCTTGTTTTCCAGGACCATGCTGGTCATCCGGCCGGTGAATTCAAAGACGTCCGTTTCCTCATTCCAGTGGAATATCTCAACGAAGGTAAATGAATCAAACACGGGGTCATAGGCCACAATCTCATTGATGCTGGTTATACGCCGGCCCGTCTTACCATTGGGGAGTTTGACCGCGCTGGTAAAGACTATCACGTTCAGGTTGTCAATATAGCTCTTTGGCACCGAGATGGGGTTACCCGTCATACGCTGGATAAGCTTCTCCACGGAAGCAGCATGGAATGTGGCCATAACGGCGTGGCCGGTCTGCATTGCCTGGAAAGCCACATTACCTTCCGGGCCGCGAATCTCTCCTATGATAATCTCGTTGGGGCGCTGTCTCAGTGCCGCCTTGAGCAGGTCAAACATGTCTACCCCACTACCCTCTCCTACCTTTGTGGTCTGAACCACCTCTCTTATCCAGTTCTTGTGGGGCACCTGGAGCTCGGGCGTATCCTCAATACTGACCACCTTGGCCATGGGATGAATGAAGGTGGTCACAGCGTTGAGCAGCGTTGTCTTCCCGGAGGCTGTCTCTCCGGATACGAAGACATTCATCTCGTTACCAATTACAAGTGAAAGATAGGCCAGCATCTGGTAGTTCAGGCTGCTAAACTCCACCAGCTCAAAGATAGATATCGGTGTCCCGGCAAACTTACGGATGCTGAAGTTGGAGCCTCGCCTGGACACGTCCCGTCCAAACACTATGTTGATACGGGAGCCATCAGGAAGGGTGGCATCTACAATGGGATTCCGGAAGGTAACCGGTTTCTTTATCCGTTCCGAGAGCCACAGCACGAACTGGTCAAGGTCCTCATGGGTCTTAAAGTCAACCGAGCTCTTCAGCGCCTTGAAAATTTTGTGCTCAATGAATACCTGTCCTTTACCGGAACAACTTATGTCTTCAATGAGGGGGTCAGAAGTCAGGGGGTCCAGAGCACCCAGCCCAAGCCTGTCCCGGATGAACATATACCTCAGCCCTGCCTTCTCACGCTCGGTGATTCTGACTCTGGAAACCCTGGCACCACCCTTGCGCAGAAACCCGACCTGCCCTTCAATAAAACCCATACCCGAATCGTTACCAAGCGTGGTAACAGTGTCAAGGTATTCATACAATTGCTCTTCCAGGTCGCCGTCCGGGTCAAGTCGTGGAAGCCTGTCCCTCAGTTCAAGGAGCTTACTGTCCACTCTGGACATCAAAGAAGTAAGGTCCATGCCAAAGTCCGGTTCTATAGTAATATAGTCATTCCTGGTATCATCCGGGTTGTGCTGGATATGAATGAATACACCTGTCCGTTGTGTGGGGTAGATGTAGTTTGGTTCCTTATCATCGCCCAGCTTCCGGGACGGCTCGGCGACATACTTGGGAACCCCCACTTCAGCAACAGGCAGCGTCTGGATGTAGTCCAGGACATACGGATACTGCTCGGTAACCTCCTGCAACGGACCCGACAACATCCCGGAAACGCCGGCGCGAGGGGCCGCCGCTTCCCGGCTATCCGGTGTTCCCTCTTCAGCAGGGGGCAGGACTGTAGTTGTCATTGAGCCTATCTCCTCCCGACGCCCTATGGCTAGAGCAGACCATCCTGCTGGGCCTGGCCCAGCACCCGCAGGACCTCATAGAAATCGGTAATGCCTCGCTCCTTGTGCAGCTTGGCGAATATTCGGGCCCGCTTGTCTATTTCAGCGTATATCCTCCGCTTTGCACGACTTGGTATGCCCAGCATGGTAGCAATCTTGTGCTCCATGACGTGGCTATTCATGTAACCAGTGAACTCAAAGGTATCCGTAGTCTCATCCAGCTTGAAGGCCTCGACGATATCAAAAGACTGCGTGGGAGGGTCGAAGCCTACTATCTCATCTATCTCGGTGACACGCCGGACTGTGCCACCGTTGGGGAGCTTGATGGAGCGCATGAGAATGGCCACGTTAAGGTTATCCATATATGACTTCGGTACCAGAATCGGGGCGGCGGTCATGCGCTGAATCAGCTTCTCCATGGTAGAGGCATGGAAGGTGGACATAACGGCGTGCCCGGTCTGCATTGCCTGGAAGGCAACGTTGCCCTCCGGCCCACGAATCTCCCCCACGATAATCTCATTGGGGCGCTGCCGCAGTGCCGCCTTGAGCAGGTCGAATGTGGTCACCGCGCCGGTGCTGTCTTCCAGTTTGTCCGATTGTATCACTTCCCTTATCCAGTTCTCGTGGGGTACCTGGAGCTCCGGGGTATCCTCGATAGTGACTATCTTGGCTTTGGGAGGAATGAAGGTGGTCAGTGCGTTGAGCATACTTGTCTTCCCGGAAGCCGATTCACCGGCAATGAAAAGGTTCATGCCATTCGGGATTACCAGTGACAGGTAGCCGAGCATCTGGTAGTTGAGGGTGCCGAAGTCCACCAGATCGAAGATGGATATTGGTACTGCGCTGAACTTGCGGATGCTGAAGTTGGAGCCCCTCTTGGAGACATCTCGACCGTAGACGATGTTGATACGGGCCCCCACGGGAAGCGTGGCGTCGGCAATGGGTGACCTGTAGGTTACCGGTTTTCCTATCTGCTCGGCCAACCTCAGGACAAACACATCCAGGTCATCCAGTGAAGAAAATGATATTGGACTCTTACAACCCTTGAATATCTTGTGCTCGATAAAGAGATGCCCCACACCGGAGCAGCCGATGTCCTCAATGTATGAGTCGGACACAAGAGGCTCGATATCACCCAGACCGAGTTTATCCCGGATGAACAGATACTTGATACCCTCGAGCTCACGCTCGGTAAGCCTGACCTTGGTCAGCTTGGGCTCACCCTTGCGAAGCAAGCCTGTTCGCCTACCAGTACTGGTGGGCTCTTCCGACTGGCTGCCGAGGGCCGTCATCTGTTCAACGTAGTTGGTCAGCTGCTGCTTCTTATCTCCATCGGCATCGAAGTTGGGAAGCCGGTCACCAAACTGAATGCAACGACTTTCCACCTGGGACATTATATTGCCAAGGTCCATGGTGAGAGTCGGCTCAACGATAATGTAGTGATTACGGGTGTCCTTATCGTCAGTCATCACGTGGGCGAAAATACCGTCGCCTAGCGGATAAATGATGTTCGGCTCCTTGATATCTTCCATCTTTTTGGTAAGCCTGGGGTAGTAACGGGGAACACCCACCTCCTCGATTGGCAGCCAGTGCAGGTATTCGAAGAGATGAGGATACTCTTCCGCAACCTCCTGTAACGGGGGCGCGAAAGTCTGGAAGAACTCGCAGTTATGAAAGCCTTTCCCGTGGTCGTCTACTTTATTCTCCCTGGTGAAAGGGAGGACTATCTCCGCCATGGAATGAATCCCCAGTCCGCCTGCATTGACCAGCAGGCAGTGTTAGACCTTCGCGCTACTAGACCTTTGCTCTGGAGAGAGGCATAATCTTCATACCTATCTCCGGTTCTACGTCAAAACTCAGTATGTTTCCCGTGGTCTGGGTGGCCCCCCTGACCTTGGCCACCTCAAGGGTCTTGACCAGCCTGTCACCCACCCTCTCGATGGCCAGCTTGAAGTGGGCATCGCATACGGAACGGATACGTACCAGTAAGTCCTGCTCGAAGGCATAGGTATGAGCAACGTTGATTATCGTTTTACCCCGGTCACAGAGGGTCTTACAACGCTCGAAATAGGCCAGACACTCCCCACCGGTGGCGCCAGCCGCTATCTGAGTGATGGAATCCATGATGGGCAGGTCAAAATCCTGAAGGTCCTCGATAGTGTTCAGAATGGACTGTAGAGCGACGGCGGCATTGGACCTCACCAGTGAAGGCCTCATGGTATAGATTTTTATCCGGCCAAGCAGCAGATAGTCCGTTATACTCAGACCGAGGCTGTCCATCTGGGTGACCAGGCTCTTCACCGTGTTCTCCGTGGTGAAGAGGACTACTTTGAAATCGTCCTTCAGGGAGCCCCATATCATCTGCTGGCAGAGCACCGATTTCCCCGCATCGGACTGACCCTCCACCAGGGTGAGGGAGCCAATCGGGATACCGCCACCCAGCTTTTTATCAATCTCACCGTGGCCGGTGGAGATGACGTCCTTCTTTGCTTCTTCCTGTACTTCGTCCAGTTCAACCTCTGGCATGGCTACCTCCCGATATGCCTAGTATCTCGTTACCAGGCACTGCGCTGTGACACCATTGGGCGTGGATATCGTTATCCTTGCGGTCGTCCCGCACTCTGTGCCCGGGTTCAGGACGATGACCAGCTTCATCTTCTCCTCAGGGTTGAGTATGCCCGGGTCGTAGACCTCGGCGTTCCCGTTAGGCAGGTAGATACCAGCCACCATCCACTGGTTATCGCCGGGGGGGGTGTCCGTCGTGTATTCCAGATAGGTTGCATAGTCGGTACCACTATTCTGGTACTCGACAATAACATCCCACCTGGCGAACTCGGCCAGGTCTGTCTGGCCCTCGTTGGTTACCGCCAGATGGAAGTTGCCGTAGAGCTGGATTATATGTGGTGTATCGCCACCGGACGTATCGTACTCCAGGGAGTCCACGACCGTACCCGTAATCCGGCCACTGTCGGCAATCTCAACCGTCCTCACTTCGCCGTCGTCGCCGCCATTAAGGTAGGCTATGGCATACACAGTATCAGAGACTGCCACGATGCTGGGGTTGAATGTGTTCCCGGTGTCAAACTCCAGGCTGTCTATCACCGTATCCGTTATCTGGCCATCGGTGGCTATCTCAACAGTCTTCAGGTAACCGTCATCACCACTACCGCGGTAGGCTATGGCATATAGGTTGCCCGAGGCATGGACCATGCTGGGTGTTCTGCCTCTGTCAGTGTCAAACTCAAGATTGTCTATAACCGTGTCCGTAATCTGGCCATCAGTGGCTATCTCAACCGTCTTCAAGCGACCGTCATCGTCACCATCAGCGTAGGCTATGGCGTATATGTCACCTGAGACATGGATTATGCTGGGCTCCAGCCAGCAGTCGCCGGTGTCGAACACAAGGGTGTCGATAACCGTCTCCGTAATCTGGCCATCAGTGGCTATCTCAACCGTCTTCAAGAAACCGTTCCATCCATCACCACCGTAGGCTATGGCATATATGTCACCTGAGACATGGATTATCATGGGCTCCCAGCTGTTGAGGGTGTCGAACTCCAGGCTGTCTATAACCGTGTCCGTAATCTGGCCATCAGTGGCTATCTCAACCGTCTTCAAGAAACCGTCATCGCCATCACCAGTGTAGGCTATGGCATATATGCCACCTGAGACATGGACTATGCTGGGCTGGTAGCCACGAGACGTGTCAAACTCCAGGCTGTCTATCGCCGCATCCGTGATCTGGCCAGCGGCGGTGATCTCAACCGTCCTCACTTCGCCGTTTTCACCGGAGTCACGATACGCTATGGCATACACATTGTCGGACACATGGATGATGCTGGACTCGTAGCTGTTGTCGCCGTCGAACTCCAGGCTGTCCGTCACTGCTCCCGCGATTTCACCCCCCGTGGTGATGCCGAGTGTCGCTACGAAACCATCTTCGCCGCCCCCCTGATAGGCTATGGCACACACGATGTCAGACGCCCACGACGACGCGTCAATTTCGGTCAACCTTATTTCGCTGGCCTGCTGCTCCATCTCCCTCAGCGAGTCAGCCACCGAGGTCGCTGCATCAAAGGCGTTAAACGTTAGCGTCACCACGCCCACAATGAGCATGGCGATACATATCAGGGAGACAAGCGCTGTTTCCATCTCTAGTCCACACTGAAGGTTGTTTCGTCAAAGATACCGTTAGGGACCACTATCTTGAATATATGAGTGCCCGTGGCGGGGGCGGACGCCAGGTGAATTGTTACCCTGACGGTAACCGTCGGCTTCCACTGGGTGTAGCTGCCCTCGAACTGGTAGTCCCAGTAGGGGGGGGTATCGCCACCGTAGGTCACATGGTAGAAGTCGCCCTCGGGCCCGAAGAAGATGTCGCTCCGCTCGACACTATTGATATCTACTGTACCAATGTTCTTTATCCAGGCATCCACCCCCGTGGAGTTGTCCGCTACCTGAATGATGTCAATACGACACTCAATACGGTCGCTTACCTTGCTGGTGGCGCTGGTCACCGCCCCGCTGCTTTCAATGATTGCGGGGTAGAAACCGTTGAATACCGCGAGAGAAGCTACCACCCCGCCTATCATCAGCAGGATGGTAACAATGACTTTATCCACTATCGTTTCCCTGGCACAGAATAGAGAGCAGGGCTATCTCGAACTTGGTGGCCTTTCCGAGAATGCTGTCAAGCTCCTTGAGCGAGGTCAGATAGTCCCGGGTTGTTACCTTACCCTCATACTCGCCAGGGGTGGCATAAATGAACCTGGTCAGGACATCCTTGAGCTCCAGGTCGAGAAATCCAACCATCTCGGAGATATCAAGGATTGACTGCGCCCTCTTGCTTCCCAGCCGTTTCACTACGTCCGCCACCCAGTCAGCCAGGCTGGATATTGTAGCCAGGTCTATCTGTCCTTTGGTACCGCCATTTCCTCCAGACTCAAAATTCATCTCAAATTCTTTTACTGGTCGCCATGCCCTCATCACCTCCTCATGGGCTGTTTCATCAGTGGCGACAACGACCGGTCCGGAGACCGGCTCAGATTCAGTAGTCATCTCAGGTTCGGACTTCGGTCCAGGCTCTGGAAGCGGCTGTTGCTCGGTGGTTAGTTCTGGCTTATAGAGAGGTTCCTGCGTATGCGAAGACGACGCTTCCCGGGCTGGTTCTGGCGTGTGGGTCGGTTCGTCTGCGACTGAAGGTTTGTTGCTTGTATGGTTTTCCGGTCCGGCCTTATGTGACCCGTTACCCGTGGGCTGAGACTGCGGTGGGTTGCTGATAACAATGTGCTGCTCGGGAAACGGTGGCAGTTCCCGGCTGACAGGGTTCTCGAAGTTCAGGTAACTCTCCCTGAGGTCGAGCAGGACCGCCTGGACCTCGTTCTTCAGTATCTTGATTTCGTCCTCTAGCTGAGTTACCTTATCATTCAGCTCCACTTGCCTACCTCCATTATCCGAGTCTCAGTGCCCCCGGGACCTCCCCGGAGACACTGAGACCTGGGTGTGCATCTCTTCCGCAGCCCCCGACTTACTTTCTCACTGTTGCTGAACGAACCTACTGCAGGTCTATCACCTTCCCTAGGTAGGCAGGTAGAGTCCTCTGAATGGTGAGAGTGGCGCCGGTGGGCGGGATGACCTGAAGCGTAAATCCTTCGTAGATCTCCCGGGTGGCTGTGGCCGGAATCGTGACAGTCACTACGTGCTGCTCGTCGAACTCCATCATATTGGCCGAGCCGCGCTCCGTGCTGCCCCCGCTGATGGCGCTGGACCAGGTCACATTTTCCGAATGCACCTCATCGTCGAAGTAATTAATGACGATGGAATCCATATCCACTTTCTCGTCCTGCATTGTTAGACCGACGCTGAAGATGACCTGCTCGAGTTCACTCTGGTTGGGGCTCAGGCCGAGTACGGAACCCTGGATCTCCATTGTGGCCTGGGCTGACTCTAGGCCCTGGTAGACTGTCGCCTTGCCCCGCTCTGCCGAGAAGATACCGGCGGAGAGGACACTGTACGCCAGTACTGAGGCCACCGTGACGAAGGCAATCAGGATGATGGCTGTCTCCAGCCCGGTCATACCTCTCTGACCACGGTACAGGTTCGTTAGCGACCTGAAAATCCTGTTCAACATCTCTCTCCATCCCTTCCGGGACCTACCGCAGGTCCATTACTTTGTCGAGGTAAGCCGGCAGGCTCCTCTCAATGGTGACAGTGGCGCCGGTGGGCGGGATAACCTGGAGAGTGAACTCTTCGTAGGCCTCTCGGGTTGCCGTGGCCGGTATCGTCACCGTGAACACGAACTGCTCGTCGCCCTCAATTATGACGGTCGAGCCACGCTCGGTGCTGCCCCCACTGATGACGGCTGTGAAGGTCACGTTCTCGGAGTGAATTTCCTCGTCGAAGTAGTTGATTACGATGGCTCCCGTGTCGACCTTCGTGTCCGGAACTGAAACGGCAGCGGTGAACTGCACCGTCTCCAGCTCACTCTGGTTCGGGCTCAGGCCCAGTACGGAGCCAACGAGTTCCATCGTGGATTCCGCTGATTCAAGACCCGAGTAGACTGTCGCCTTACCTCTTTCCGCCGAGAAGATACCAGCTGACAGGACGCTGTAGGCGAGGACTGATGCAACCGTTACGAAGGCAATCAGGACGATGGCTGTTTCCAGTCCCGTCATGCCCCGCTGACGCCGGTGCATGCTCTTTAGAGCTTTGGTTAATTTGTGGTACATTTCCTACTCCTTTTTACTACTAATGGATAACCTCTTATGGAATCATGTCCAATAACAGCCTTGACTATCACATCCTTCTGTACCTCCTTCACTAACCTCATCTGCACGTGGCACCCTCTGGCCTATCCGCAGCTTTGCTGCAACGAAAGTGTGTAAGGTGACCACTGGCGTATTCTGTATATTATTGAAAGTAGTTCCTCGCTGCCGGCACCGGGTGAAAAGAGACCGGCCGCTCCGGCCTTGATTGCCGGCACCAGGTTCTCTGCTATATTCTCCGTAATGATGACCACCCTGGCAGACAGCCCTTCCCTGGTGATTGCGCGGGTAGTCTGAATACTGTCCATTCCCGGCATTTCACTATCGGCAAGCATCACTATCACGTCCGGGGAGAGGTGTCTGGCGGCTGCCAGGGCTTCCTCACCACTGCCTACCTCACCGGCTATGATGATGCCTATTCCAGTACTCAACGTCTGGCGCAACCTCCCCGTGGTGGCCTCATCGCCACCGCCGTCCACTACCAGTACACGGATAATATCGTCAGTATTCATCATTCATCTGCGGCTGTGCGGGCGTCCTGAGTGAGAAAGCGGTGCCCGCAACATCATCTTTCTCAGGAGCACGCTCATCAACTCAGGACGACCCTGCATCATCAGTGTCGCATAAGGTAATATTCGTTGTAAGGACTAACTGGACAAGAACAAAGGGCTAAAGAGGTAACGTTATTCTGCGTCTTGAGGACTACCCGATAGCCTCCCGGGGGTCATGAATTTGACCCGGAAGAGTCATCGTACGCACTAATGGGCACACAATTGCAGGTTGCTTCCAGGAAAAAGAACGCCGGCCAGGGTACTTGATTTCACCCCGACTAATGACTTAACATCAGACTGACAGCTTGAGATGCTACCGCAACGCAACGAGGCGGCCATCGGTTCAACACGCCTGGCGGGAGTAAATAGAGATAGATGCGAAACCGGAAGATGGTGATTGACAACCGCCGGGCCATGGTGTGCATGCTCACCATAACGTTGCTGCTGTTCCCTGTGGTTGCCTTCACCACGGGCACGCTGCGCATCATCCTGGCCCTGCCCCTGGCACTTTTCTTCCCCGGCTATACCCTCCTCTCCGCCCTGTTCCCACGCCGGGAGGATATGGACAGCTTTCGGCGCATGGTCTTCAGCGTTGGATTGAGTATAGTTGTTCTACCTGTTAGCGGGCTGGTCCTCAACTACACACCATGGGGAATAGAGCCTTTCCCCATCCTGGTTAGCATATTCCTCTTCATTCTAATCACGTCCTCAATCGCCTGGTACCGCCAGCGGGAACTACCGGAGCCAGAGCGGCTGAGTTTCACACTGGAGATACGGCTCTCCGGTTGGAAGGACATGAGCGGGCTCACCAGAACCCTGGCCGTCATCATGCTGGTGGCCGTCCTGACCACCATCGGCAGCCTGGGCTATGCCATGACCACCCCGGGGCAGGGCGACAGGTACTCCGAGTTCTATATTATGGGACCGGAGGATGATGCTGCAGAGTACACGTACGAGACCACGGCAGGGCAACCGGTATACCTTACAATGGTTATCGTCAACCACGAACATGAACCACTGGGCTACCGTGTGGAGATGGTGAGTGGCGGTGACTCAATTCGCAGTCTTACCACAGGGACCATTGACCACGACGAAGAATGGCAACGCGAAGTTGACTTCGTGCTCAGCGTGCCCGGCGAGAACCGGAAGGTCGAGTTCTACCTGTACACCGATAACTCATCCGAACCGTACTTCGATGAACCGCTTCATATCTATATAGACGTCCGCTGACCCTCAGGTCGAACGGTTTGACCCTCTCACGGAACTCTGATTTACCACATGAGCATGAGTTCTCTGGCTCACAATTACCAATTTGGCTCACCATCATGAACCTTCTATGTCTTACCGATGACCCCGCCTGATGCCAGAATAGGTCTTGAGATTATTATACTGGCCCAGGAACGGGGGTAATGAAGGACTATGATGCAATTCCAGAAATCGCGCCAGATATCTACCACGGTCATCGTACCCGCGTATAATGAAGAGGACGGGCTGCCAGTGACGCTGGACAAGCTCCAGAAGGTCCTGGACGATAGCTACGAGGTCATCGTCGTTGACGACGGCTCGACCGACCGGACCCTAGAAGTCGCCTGCCGGTTCTCCTGCCAGTTCGCCCGCCGGTTTTCCTGCCGGTTCATACGGCACGAAGTGAACCAGGGAAAGGGGGAGGCCCTCAGGACCGGGATAAAGCACGCCCGTGGTCACAACGTCATCTGGATTGATGCCGACGACACCTATCCCGTGGAGACCATCCCCAGGATGGTCGAAGCCCTCAATGCGTATGACGTGGTGGTTGGCTCACGCGCCTACGGGAACGAGAACATCCCTCGTTTCAACCGCCTGGGCAACTGGGTCTTCCGCACCATGATAAAGGTGCTCTACGGGTTTCAGGCTCACGACCCGTGTACCGGACTCTATGGTGCCAGGAAGGTCTACCTGGAACTGATGGACCTGTCCTCAAAGCGCTTTGCCATTGAGCCGGAAATCTCCATCAAGAGCAGCCGTATGAAGCTGAAAACGCTTGACATCCCCCTGCGGTACCGTCCCAGGATTGGTGACTCCAAGCTCAATGCCATCCAGGTCGGCTATGAGGACTTGAAGACGATTCTCGGTCTCGTTTTCTGGCGGGGAAAAGTAAACGACGCGGCACATGCGGCTGGCACCGCCGCGAAGTAACCTCCAGAGGTGGCAGAACTATGAGTCTCAAGGAACTGCGGCAGCCTGCGGGAATCGCTGAAAGGCCCCGCCCGGTGACCGGTGCTCTCTCTCCGGTTCCGAGAGTGTCAGTCGTCATTTGCGCGTACACTATGGAACGTCTGCATGACATCTGCGAGGCGGTGGACTCAGTACTTGCCCAGACAGAAAAGCCTGATGAAATAGTTGTGTCCATAGACCATAATGAGGAGCTTCTCCAAAAGCTTAAGACAGAACTCCCGTCTGAGGTCAAGTTCGTGCTGAATCAAGGTACTATTGGTAGCGCAGAGACAAGAAACACAGCTATTCGCTTCTCAGATGGCGATATTGTTGCTTTCATAGATGATGATGCCATAGCTGAAAAGAATTGGCTGCGCAATCTAAAGGAACATTACCGAGACCCCTCCGTCATGGCAGTAGGAGGCAGATTAAATTCTGTTTGGAGGGATGGCCGTCCTGGTTGGTTTCCTGAGGAGCTTGATTGGGTTGTAGGTGGCACCTATAAAGGCCATCCTGAAGGTAGAACTCACGTTAGAAATCTAATTGCGGCCAATATGTCCTTTAGGTCAAAGGTTTGTGACCATATAGGCTTCATTCTAACCGACCTGGGCGCTCTTGGAAAGACGGCTAGAGCCGGAGACGAGACAGAATTCTGCATGAGAATCGGGCATCATATACCTGATGCAATCATACTCTATGAACCGAACGCTATTGTCTACCATAAAGCATCACCCCGTGAAGCCACCTTAAAGCATCTGATCACAAGGTCTTTCAATGAAGGCCGATATAAGGGGAAAAGTACCAGGATTTACTCTGCCTTATCTCAAAATCCGTTATCAACAGAGAGTGCCTATCTTCGCTACCTTCTTTCCACCGCCATTCCTCGGAGGCTAAGGAGCTTCTATAAGAAGGGTAGCATTGTCCACTTGGGCGCTATCATCCTGAGCATAGCTGTCGTGGGAGCCGGCTATCTGGTAGGCAAGGTAAGCCAGACCCCGTAACGGGAGTGCAGGAAAGCTAGGTGACGCAGATGGAAAAGGGTATCGCGCTGAAGCAGTACTACAAGACGCGGGAAGGAGTAGAGGAGTACTCATCCGCCACTGGAGGATTCATCCTCGAGGCCGCAGAGCTTGTCTGCGCGGTGCTTGGCGAGTGGGTCCGGCCGCAGAGAGCCCTGGACGTAGGCTGCGCCAGAGGCGAACTAGTCTCTGCGTGGCGCCGGCGCGGTGTTGAGGCCTACGGTGTTGACATATCGGACTACGCGGTCAGTCATCCTGAAGAGGCCAGGATAGCCGAGTACCTGCATGTCGTGGACGTGGAGTGCGAACGCCTGCCATTCGATGACGACAGCTTCGACGTAGCCACTATTCGAGAAGTCCTGGAGCATCTGGGGCAGTCATCTTTCCTGCTTGGGGAGCTCAGGAGGGTTGTGAAAGATAACGGCTTCGTGTTCATGACAACGCCGGTTCTTCCCTTCGAAACCAGGTTATGGCGAGCCCTGGGGATTCAGTCGGACCCGCTGCATATAAACGTCCACAGTAAGAGATTCTGGGTGCGGTCCTTTGACAAGCACGGTTTTACCTGCACCAGTGATTTGCGCAGCTATATCCGACAGGTCAATACCTCCATTGTCCCCGCCGACTGTCCCGTTCAACACTGGGCACTGAGACTGCTCGGCACCAGACTGGGCAAGCTCGGAAAGAAAGCCCGTATAAAGCTCAAGTGCCTTATTCACGCCGCGCTCCTTTTCCAGAACCGTAAGGGCGGAATAGGGTCTTATTAGGTGGTCGCATGCTAATTCCCCCGCCTGGAGGAGCCAGTTGCTCGCCAGAGGCGTGCAGATGATGGCGCTAACCAGGAAACATATATCAATGGTGCTGATGGCCATAGCACTCCTGCTCTGGTCGCACAGTATCGTCTGCGCAAGGTTTGAGATTGGCTACTTCGGGCTAATTCACGGCCTGCCCGTTACCTTCTTCCTGGCCCTGGCCTTCCTCACCACTGCCTCCGGCGTCCTCTGGGCCTCAAAGCAAACCCACGGAAGACTGCTCGGGGTACAGATGGTTATCCTGGTCTGTGCCCTCTGGCTGGTGCCACAGATAACGGGAGGCTCATCCCCGTTTGACGACCACGCCTACCGGAACCTGAGTCTCATCGACCACATCGTGCGTGAGGGCCACTTCTCGGCACAGGAATTCATCTATCTCTCCTGGCCGGGCGCTTTCATCTGGTTGGCATCTCTTTCCGAGGTATTCGGTATAGACCCTAAGACCATGCTGCACATCTTCCCCGTCCTGATGCAGTTGCTCATGCTCCTGCCGCTCTACACTTTCCTCAGAAACACTCTGGGCAGCTCACGAAGCAACTACTGCTGGGCGGGAGCCTGGCTCTTCTATCTGGCTAGCTGGACGGAGCGCCAGTACCTCGGCAGTGCTCCGGGAGTAGCCTTCTTCCTGCTACTCACCTTCCTGACACTGGTTACCACACCGGTCCTCTGGGAAAAGAGCCGCCGGAGCCTTCCCTGGCTAGGTCTGACGGTGGCCGTTTTCATTGGCCTGACGATGACGCACCTGCTCACGTCTCTGGCTGCCCTGTGTATCCTGGGAGTGCTCACCCTGGTCAAGAAGAGCAAGGTAATGATTCCAGTCACTACCCTCTGTCTGGTGCTGGTAGTATCCTGGAATCTTACCGGCATGGAAAGACAGACGATACTGGGGGCGTTCTCGTCGGACGTCATTGCGCCCGGTGAAGCTATGGAAGCGCCCGACATCCAAGCCATGAATCTGCCGGGCGGGGCTCTCAGCATCCCCGGTAAGGCACCGCTTGTGGGCGGCAGGGCTCTGGTCTTCTCTCCGGACATTCTCATTAAGTCCCAGATTACGGGTCACCTCGCCGGGAGTGGGTCTCACAGCGCGGTCAGCCAGACCCGACTGTGGTTCTCCGTTTTGTTCGCCGTCATCGGCCTTGCCGGAGCAATCAGGGCTATCCTGACCAGGCGGGACCGCAGAATGGCCTTATTCGTCTTGTTTCTCGCATTAGCTCCGATGGTACTGGCCATCATCCCGTACGGAGGAAGGTCTATCGACCACCTCTACGTGTTCTCACTGGCACCAATGGCCTACTTCGGGGCGCGGTTAGTAGACTTCAGAAGAAGAGGCGCGGTGTTTGCCTTCTGCCTGCTGCTGGTCGTTGCCCTGCCCTTTCACCTGATATCCCACTACGGGAACCAGGCGTACGACTACTTCCCGCCCAGCCTGGTGAGGGGGCTGGACTTCTCCTACCAGAGCACACCGGCAACGCCGGGCAGTACTCCGACGTATCCCTGGGCAACGCTGGGGCCGGTCAAGGAACCGTTTGTCGGGCTGAGCCTGCTGGAGTGGCAGGACCACGTAGTTGTGCCCAGCGGCGGCTTCAAGGACGACAGCCCGCGCTGGTTTTACCTCCACCGCCAGAATTACGCATATTACAGCTTCCTGCTGGGCGAACCGTACTTTCTGGAAGTAGTAGAGGCCGCTCTGGGTGATACGACCAACTGCCAGCTCATCTACCATAATCCGGACTTCAAGCTGTACCGTCTGGAGCCGGTCGCCCTGCAATAGTACATCCGACATCGGGAGAATAATGCACGGAAACAAAGAATGACAGTGTTGAAAGATAGGATAAGGAAACTCCTGCGCGTTTCACTTTACCGAAACGCGGGCTATCTGATTCTGACCTCCGGGGTCAACAGCCTGGCAGGCTTCGTCTTCTGGGCAGTGGCCGCCCGACTCTATCCGGCGGAGGGCGTAGGACTGGCCGCGGCAGCAATCTCGGCAATGGGTTTGCTGGCCCTGCTGTCCACCCTGGGTATGGACTACGGCCTGATAAGGTTCCTGCCCGGCTCAGGCGACAAGGCAAAAAATATCCTTAACTCCTGTTTTACTCTCAGCGGTCTGGTATCAGTAGCCCTGGCCGTCATCTTCCTGGCGGGACTCAAGCTCTGGTCGCCCGCCCTGCTTCGAATCCAGCAGAACCCGGTGTTTTTCATCAGCTTTGTCATTTTTGCCCTGGCCGCCGTCTACAGGGTTTTCGCCGAACGGACATTTGTCGCCGGGCGCAGGGCAGGATTTACGCTTACCCAGGGACTGGTCTTCAGCCTCCTGAGGTTCATCCCCCTGATTATCCTGGCACCTCTCTTCAACGTTTTCGGCATCTTTGCGTCCTGGGGAATCGGACTGGCCCTGGCGGTAATCGTGAGCATACCCTTCCTCATCCCCCGCGTCCAGCCGGGCTACCGCCCCGCACCGACGATAGACAGGAAGGCAATAGGCAACATGATGCACTTCTCCTTTGCCAACTACGGTGCTAACATCTTCTGGGCAATTCCCATTCTGTGTCTACCCTTGATGGTGGTGAACCTTCTCGGAGCGGAGGCGAACGCCTACTTCTATATCGGCTGGGCGCTGGGCTACCTGCTGGTGAACATACCGGTGACCGTCTCCCTCTCCCTGTTCGCGGAGGGCTCACACAACGAGGAACAGCTAGGCCACAACATCGGCAGAAGTCTCAGGCTGCTCCTGCTTCTGGTCCCGGTGATAGCCATCGTTTTCCTGGCAGGTGAAAGAGTGCTGGCCCTCTTCGGCAGCACTTACGCGGAAAACGCCACCACCCTTCTCTGGGTCCTGGCCGTCTCCGCCATTCCGGCCGGTATCAACCATACCTACTTCACGGTGAAAAGAGTGCAGAAGAGAATGCGGGACGTCATCGGCCTGAGTGCGTTCATCGCCGTGGTAACGATGGTACTTAGCTACCTGCTTCTGCCCCGGATAGGCATTATCGGAGCAGGGATAGGCTGGCTCATTCCCCAGGCCATTGTGGCAGTGGCAGTCACGCCATCACTACTTCGATGGCGCCGCCATTCGGTGGTGGGAACAGAGCAGCAGCACAGTCCGGCTTACAGGAAGGGGTTAATAGCGAATTGAAGAAGACCGAGGTAATGCAGACAGTGGACCGCCGGTCCGTGCTGGAACAGAATATCAGGCTGCACGAGACCGAGGCGTATTTCTACAACGCCACGCACCCGGAGAACTTCAACGTCTTCGAGCAGAAGCGATTGAAACGTCAGGTCACGAAACTGGCTATGGAAGCCGGACCATCGCTGCCGGTCCTGGACCTGGCCAGCGGAACGGGAAACGTCTCCGACCACCTGCGGGCAACGGGTCTCCGTCCTGTTGCCTGCGACCTTTCCCTGGACATGCTGAGAGAGAACCGTGCGGAATACAGGGTCCGGTGCGATATCACGCGGCTGCCCTTCAAAGAAGGATGCTTTGGAGCCGTCACGGCGTACTCGGTATTCCACCACTTGCCCGACCCCGCCGGGGCTATGCAGGAGATAGACCGCGTAGCCGCGGAGAAGTGCGTACTCTACTTCGACCATGACCGCTTCCTGCCCCGGGACAGCAGGACGCTGGGTGATTACCCGTTCACGGTATCCGACCTTTTCGGCTGGGTGCCCTGGCTGGTACTGCACCCGAAATACCTGAGGCGTCTCTTCCAATATGCTCTGTGGGGGAGGAAAGTGCACCTGCGGAATATTCGTGGACTGGATCAGGCGGAATCACACGAACGGGTCGAGCCTGAAAGGCTGGTGAGAGTCCTGGAAGGCAACGGATTCCGCGTGCAGCTTGGTCGTCACCGGGGCGGGAGCTACCTGAAAGCCTGCCGTGAGAAACGAACCAGACCGAGTCTGGAAGCTGACAGACCTGCCAGCCTGTCAGCGGTGAGGTAGGGGATTTGAAGATAGTCCATCTGGGAACAGGCTTCCTGCCGGTATCATCGAATGCCGACCGGTCGGTGGAGGGGACAATCTACGAACTGACCCGACATTTGACGCGGCATTTGCCGCCGAATCCGGCGCAGGCAGACAGCACTGTGATAATCATTGACATAAGAATGGCCGGGGGAAGCCGAGGCAATACCGGGGCCAGCTTCCACGAAATCACGACGCTACCACTGCACGGGGCCAACCTGTTCAGCTACTTCCTGAAGGTTATCTGGTTCTCCCTGCGACTGCTCCCTGCACTGCGTCGCCTGATGAGGGAAGCCGGAATTGATATCATCCACGCCCACAGCCAGTTCCCCGCCACGGCAGTACTGCTTGCCCGAAGGCTGTTCCGCTGGAAAGTACCGGTGGTCTACACGGCACACAACCCCTACCTGCTGGCTCCCCCCAGCCTCGTAAACTGGCTACGGCACACGCTGATTGAGGGATGGGTGCTGAGGAGAGTCGACCGGGTGCTGGCCCAGACCGAAGCTGTGGGCAGAGAGCTGGGCCGCAGGTTCCGGATATCACCGGAGCGGATAGAACAGGTCTTCGCCGGAATCGACCTGGCTGCGATTGACGATTTCATAGAACATCACCCGCGCCAGGAGAATGGACACCGGACGGTACTGTATCCGGCCGTAATCAATCCCCGGAAGAACCAGATGGCGGTCGTGCAAAGCATACCTGATGTGGTGAAGGCATACCCCGAGTGCCGGTTCGTCTTTGCCGGTGCGATTGACGACCGGGCCTATTTCGGCGCTATTCAGGACATGGTTCGCACGCACGGCCTCTCTGATTATGTGGAGTTCACCGGCCAGCTACCCCTGGAAACACTATACCAGCACTACCGGGATGCCACCGCCCTGATCTTCCCTACCCTGTATGAGAGCCAGGGGAAGGTACTTATCGAGGCGATGGCATTCGGCCTACCGGTGATTGCTTCCCGCATTGGCCCGATTATGGATGTGGTAAGTCTGGAAAAAGGCAGCGCGATACTCATCGAACCGGACAACCCGGAAGAAATCGCAGGCGCGATTACCGGATTACTCCGTAACGAGTGCAAGAGGGCAGGACTATCTGCCAGAGGGAGAAAACTGGCCTCGTCACGATTCCCCTGGAGTCGGACCGCCCGGGACACGCTCGCCGTGTACCAGGAGATTATTCAAGACGAGGACATCAAGAAACAGGAGGGTTAGCCATGGAGTCGATAAAAGAATTGAGAAAGATTTGCCAGGAGACCAGGGACGACTTACTCTACCAGAGGAACTGGTTCGACCGGAATTTCACGCGCAGGATATCGATGTACCTCACCAAACCCTTCCTGATGATGGGCCTGTCCGCTAACCAGGTCACCGCGATTAGCCTTCTCGTCGGTCTGGCGGCGGGAGTGCTGATGGTATTCCCGGACCCGGTGCTCTGGCTCATCGGCATACCGCTCTTTTACCTGTACTTTGTCCTCGACTGCGTGGACGGGGAGATAGCCAGGTATCGCAAGACGTCGTCGCTGATAGGCTCATACCTGGACGGCGGGCTGGGCATGCTGATGTGGCCCTACGTGCTGGCCTGCATGACCTTCGGAATCAACAATGTTGTGCAGAACAACCTGGTGTTTGCCTTCGGGTTCCTGGCGGCAGTCGGCTGGCTGCTCTATACCACCTCGGCACTGTTCCCGTACCCCATCCTGCACTCGCGTGGACGCCTGCCGGAAGCAGTTGAGACCTCAGGCCGGACAACGGAGCCACTGATAATGCGACTGGGGCGGGCCGTCTTTGGCATACGAGGCTTTTTCCCGGTGGTAATCGCAGTAACTATCGTGGACTTACTTATGACCCCGCTCACCTTCGGCCAGTTCACAGTGAATGCGCGGTTTGCCTACCTGGCGGTATTCGCTCTGGCAACGCTGGCAGGGATTGTCCTCAGGGTATCGAGTGTGATGCGCCACGGAGTCAGCCTGCAGAAAGCCTAACGTGAGCCGCGCTACTCAAACTTGCCGGCACTGAGCAGACGGTCTACCTGGAACCTCTTCAGCAGCCGTACGGCTGCACGCTCAACAGGCCATCTGAAGAACAGGTACCGGCATCGCAGAGAGCCTACCGCCCGGGACATCCTGGTGAGGAAAGGTACGCGTAATCTCAACCCGGCCATCCACGAGTAGAATATCAGCCGGGTGAGGTCTTCCATCGGATAGCGTGCCCAGGGAAACAGGTAAAAATCGGCAGGACGAATCTCGCTGCCCACGTAAGGACTTACCGCCCACTCCTCCAGCGTCGCCGGTTCCTTCATGCCCTCTTTAAGGCACTGGAAGTACAACTCCGAACCCGGGTACGGCCGGTAGATAAATGGACCGAGGACACGGAAGGAGCTATTGATACCGGTGATGTTCGTAATCAGTTCCACGGTCTGCCTGATGTCCTCGGCTTCCTCGCCGGGAAGGGCAATCATGAAGGAGAAGGTGGCATCTATGTCAACGCTGTCCACCATCCGGGCGGCATGGACGGTATCCTCAACCGTGATGTCCTTCTTGAGGTAGTCAAGTATCCTCTGCGAGCCTGACTCCACCCCGAAACCGAGTTGCTGGCAGCCGCTCTCCTTTATCCTGGCAAGCAGGTCCGTGTCCATGCGTCCGGCACGGAAGTAGTCCACCCGTGTGGCGGCAAACCAGCGGAACTTCAGTCCCCTGGCGGTTATCCCATCCACTATCTGCACCAGCCGCTTCCGGTTGGCAAAGAGGTCTTCATCAAAGAAGGAGATACAGTCCACACCGAGGTTGACGATATCTTCAATATCCTTGAGTACCAGCTCAGCATCCCGGAACCGGTACTTGTTCTTCAGGACCGGGTTTATGCAGAACGTGCAGCGATGCGGGCAGCCTCTGCTGGTAAAAATCGGCAGACCGACACCGGTGCGCCTGGCAACCTCGGTTATGTCGCCAATAGAGCGTATATCTTCTGCCAGGTCCCACTCCAGCGGGGGCAGCCGGTTGATGTCCACAGGCTCCCGGTCTTCGGTAGTCACCACCCCGTTTTCCGCCTTGAAAGCAATTCCCTTCACCTGTTCCGGGTCGGTCTGCCCACCGATGGCGGCAAGCAGTTCTACGATGGTATCTTCACCTTCACGCTTCACGGCGAAGTCAGCGTACTCACTGGCGGCAACCTGCTCCAGGTACATCGTGGGGTGTGCGCCTCCCCAGATAATACTGGCGGCGGGGTTGACCTGCCGGACACGACGGGATATCTCAATGGCGCTGGTAATCTGGGCTGTCATCACGCTGAGTCCCACCGCAAACACACCCTCCAGTTCCTCTTCCAGTCTCTCCATGAATGCACGCTGGTTCGGGTAGTTATTCACGTCCAGGATATTCACCTGATACCCCTGACGGCTGGCGGCCGTACCGACATAGAGCAGGCCGAGGGGGATATTCAGCCGCATCAGTCTCTCCGGATGCCGCGGATTGACCAGCAACAGTTTCTCAGTCATCCGTTTCCATCCTCACAATCTGGTCTGCTTCACTGGTATACTCAAATATCTTAACCGTGGGAATCCAGTTCCGCTCCAGGTGCTCGGTAAGTTCCTCTGAGCTGTACACCAGCCGGTAGCGTTCCAGTGCTGCCAGGGGCACGGGACTCACCATCGGGTCGGGACTGACTATCCGGTACTTCCCGGCATCCTGACCTGAGAGATAGACCTCGGCCTCTTCGTAGCCGGGGAAAGACCTGGCGCTGGTGACCCGTTTGTAAGCGGTACCGGCACGGTCAACATCATCCTCAAAGGAGATGACCATTGTGCTGTCCGGGACCACTGCCTTACCGTCGAAGTTATACAGCCGGCTGGACAGGGAGCGGAAGTACTCGGGGTAGAAGAAGATTATCGGCAGGAGCTTGCCGTCCTCTTCCATGTAGTAGATACCACGAAAATCGTCCGGACTTATCCCGGCAAAGGTTGCCATAGCATGGAACTTCCCCGTAGCAGTATCGTAGTCGATGACCACGTATCTGGAATCCAGCTTATCGATTATCTCGTTGGCCGGGGCTTCCTCCTGGGCAGTGAAGCAGAGAGCGACCGGGTAAGACCAGTTCCCCCCCGGGCCGTGGTTGGGCAAGCGCCGGGCAATACGCGTTATCCAGTGGCCGTAGTCCCACCAGGCCATTACGCCGTAGGCGGACTCAGGGTAGTCATAGGCCTTGCCGGGCAACGGTGCCTCGTAGAGTTCGTAGTAGAAGTCCGGGTCACCGAAGGGGTCCGGAGTATTATCCCTGAGCCATGAAAGCGAACTGTACCAGGCATCGGAAGGCGTCAGAAGCCTTGCCTCTTCTATGACATTCGTGGTCGGGCCGTTCCAGGCGGGTGGCACCCCGGTATTGGGAACGAAAACGACGAATAGCACAACCAGCATTCCTATGCCGGAGGCAATCCGACTTGCTGCCAGACTCACGGTCCCGGTCGTCTTCCCCGGTCTACCCTCACCGGCAACCCATTTACGGATATCGACCCACCCCAGGAACCACGAGGAGAAATATCCGGCGAGCAGGGCAACATTGATGGCGTAGTAGTAGGCAAAGCGGCGCTCTCCCAGGGCTGCTGCCAGCATCATCACGCTCCACAATACCAGTATGGTATTATGTGCCTCCCCACGCCGTACCAGCAGGTAGACCAGCATGCCCAGAGAAATGAAGCTGATAAAGAACCCGGTGGTGAAAACCTCCCAGGCAAGCGAGAAGGAGAAGCTATCGCCGACGGAAAGCAGGGGCTTCACCTCAGAGATGGTCAGGCCTACCCCCGAGGGCGAGAAAATGCTGAGCCTGCTCAGAACTGATGTCACGAAGGAAGGGTTGGTAAAATGTAGCACGACGAAGCCAACCACACCGAGCCCGAGTACTGCCAGTGGGTAGTAGGCCGGTCGTATCGACCGGAGGGAGAAGAGACGGGAAACACCGTTGAGTACCAGCGGGGTAACCAGGGCGATAACGATGGACATCAGCAGCAGGGTGCCGGGAGAAAACGGTAGCAGTATCAGCAGTGCCACCAGCATGGTGACCACACCCACAATCAACAGGTCGTCTGTGGCACTTCCCCGGAGATGGTCGATGATTGTCTGGACGACTAAGTAGGCAAAGATGATAAAGATAAAGAGCGGGCCACCAATCCATGTAAGCAGGTAGACCCCTAGAAAAACACCGGCCAGCAAGCTAAAGGTCAATGGCCGACGGATACCTGCCCAGTTCAGGTTCCTCAGGTCGGTCAGGGACAGCCGTTTATGTCTGGCCGACTTAAGTGCCATGATGAAGAACATCATGGCCACGGTACTGAACAGGACTTCGGCGGCATGATGGTCGGTGGCACCCAGGACAGATCGCCCCATGAACTCGCCGGGAAGTATCGCAATCAGCGCCGCCGCCAGCAAACCGGCCCGCCGGCCAAACAGCTCTCTGCCGATGAAGTAGACCGGGATAACGGTCAGGGCACCCAGTATTGCGGGAAGATAGGCACCGACCGCCTCGATGGTATGCAGTGTCGGAGAACCGAGGCCGACCAGCAGGGCACTGCCGGCAATGAGCCAGTCGAAAAAGGGCATGTACGGCCAGGTGCTGCCGTAGGGATAGTAAAGGTAGGGGTCGAAGGTTATGTACGTGGGGAAGTTGCGCACCAGACTGTCCACCAGCCGCATGTGGTAGTGGGCATCGGCACCGACAAATTTAACCTGGTCGCCTGCAAAGACCCAGTCGTGCGGGAGATATGCCCGGAGGAAAAAGGCAAGACCGGACAGCAGGGCGACGGCCACGACGGTAACAAGCCCTGGAGAAAACCTAATCTTGCCCATGATTCGCTTCCTGATGCCCGTTGTGGTTATCAGTCATAAACCCCTGGTTATCGAACAGGCGCAAAGGTCTCTTGGCATCCTGGCTTTACTCTTCCGGCTCTCTCTCGTCAGCGTCATTATCGGTCTTCTCTCCCTGTTCCCGTCGGGCATGAATTCCTATTTGACAGGTCCTGCCGAAGGATAACCGGACTGCCCTTATCTGCTGCACTCTATTCTGGCACAGTACCGTATTCTGCGCAGGGCAATGGGGGTTCAATATCATGACCCACGGGTCTCAACGTTTGAGCCGAAAGGGTCATACAACTCCTCAATGCCCGGATATCCTCCTTCTGCGCTGGAAGCAGCCTTTCTCAGCAGTGAACCTTTTGGTCAACCATGCAGGGCTGCCGGTATAACAAGATTTGGTCTCTGGCGTCTTACACAGGAAAGACAGTCGTGCGAGAATTAGTTGTTGGATACGGGAGAATACACGTTACGGAAGGAGAGGTAGTTCCTGAGTTGATTATCAGGAACGGTGATATGAAGATGCTCGAATGCCATAATACGCAAGTCAAAGACCCGGTGCAACGGGTAACCGAGACCCTGATTTCGGGGGAGGATGTCACCGCACTACGGAAGACCCGGGAGCTACTACAGCATTCACAGTTGCTGGCCTCACTGGGTGAGATGACAGCCGGCATTGCCCACGAAGTGAATAACCCTCTGGGCAGTATTCTGCTCTATTCCGAACTGATGATGGCGGCGGATTCCCCACCTGAAATCAAACGGGACCTGAAGGTGATACACGAGGAAGCGAAGCGGGCTACCAAGGTAATGACCGACCTGCTCACCTACAGCCGCCGGGAGAAGTCCACCATGCGCCGTCTGGACCTGAATAGAATCCTTCGCAAGATGCTGGACATGCGCCGGTATACGGAAAGGATAAGGAACATCACCGCAACCACCAGCTTCCCGGACAGTCCCCTCCATGTGAGAGGCGATGTATCCCAGCTGATGCAACTCTTCATGAACCTGATGTTGAATGCCGAGGAATCCCTTAGTGAGGCAAGCGGTGGAAACATCATGGTCTCCACCTATAAAGAGGGGGAATGGGCTAGGGTGTCAATCTCCGACAACGGCACTGGCATTCCTCCGGAGAACCTGACCCATATGTTCTACCCGTTTTTCACGACGAAGCGGATTACAAACGGTACGGGCCTCGAATTGAGCACCTGCTACAGTATCGTGACCGACCATAATGGACTGATACACGCGGAAAACAACAGCATGGGCGGCGCTACCTTCACCGTGGAGCTGCCCCTGGCCGGAACCCGCAAAGGGGCGCGCCAGCGGCAGACCAGACGTGTGCGGAGAGCAGCCCCGCTGGAGGAGTAAACAGATGGGGAAGGCAGATATGGTAACGAGGAGTCCGGAAATCCTGGTAGTTGACGACGAACCCCAACTGTGCACTGCCCTGCTTCGTATCCTCAAGATGGAAGGGTACGAGGTAAGGACGGCATCTGATGGGGAGACAGCGCTCGGGCTGGTCAAGGAGAAGCAGCCGGACGTAGTCCTGCTGGACGTCATAATGCCGGGAATGGACGGGCGGGAGGTATGCCGGCGGGTACGGGAATGCACCACGGGAACACAGGTAATCTACTTCACCGCGAAATCGGGGGCATTCCATCCAGAGGCTATGAAGGAGCTTCGCCATGAGGCTGATGCTTTCCTCGCCAAGCCGGCATCAAGCAAACAGATACTCTCCCAGGTGAGTAGTGTCCTGCAGAGCGTCCGTCAATTACAGCTTTGAATAATGGTATCATCTGTAGAATGAGCCGCCTGTCCGCAGGTAAGTCTGCGCCGATGCAGATGCGCTGACGTTTGCCTGCGCAGTTCCGATTTCGCCTGGAAGATAGAGTGTGCTCTCAGCGGAGAGACTGCCAGTATTCTTTGAGGTAGTTCTTAACCTCGATTATGACCATCTTGACGTCCCCCGGCGAGCGGTCCACACCCAGCCAGGCGGGGGTAGGTTCCGGCTCCTCCAGTGCTATGTCTATGCCGGTCATCATTGACCTTTAAGCTGCCGGGCGGTAGGATATAGCTTGACCGGCTAATATCCTGCACAGGTGAGTCCCATGCCGGACTATCTTCCGTCACTCCGGAAAAGTATCTCCGGTTCGGGGGGTGAAGGGAATGGGCAAAACAGATATCCACAAGCTTCCTCTGGGAAACTGCAACTGCTACCTCATCAAACAGGAAGGGCTGGTCCTGGTTGATACCGGCTTCGCCAACCAGAAGGACAACTTCCTCAGGAGGCTGGAAGGGTTGTCCATTACCCCGAAAGACATCTCCCTGATTCTGCTGACACACGGCCATTATGACCACATCGGGTCGGCCGCCGACCTCAGGAAGCTGACCGGTGCGAAAATTGCCATCAACTACCGCGAACGTGACTGGGTGGAGCAGGCCCTGAAACGACTTCCACCGGGGATTGGCTTCCCGGGTAAGGTGGTAGCGCTGATGACGAGAGTCATGGCGCTGATGGTGGAGTTCCCTCGCTGCCCGGTAGACCTGGGACTGGAAGATGAGGTGTTCTCCCTGAGGCCCTTCGGCATCGAGGGTACGGTGCTGTACACACCGGGACACACATGGGGCTCGATGAGTGTCCTGCTGGATACCGGCGATGCCTTTGTCGGTGACCTGGCAATGAGCGTCATGCCCCTCCGGTTCAATTCGGGGATGCCGTCTCTCGGTGACGACCGCAATACCGTAAAGGAGAGCTGGCGATTGCTCCTCGATAACGGCGCCAGGACGATTCACCCTGCCCACGGGCACTCCTTCAGTGCGGACGTCCTGAAGAAGGGACTGTCCGGTTAGGCTGCTCCGGTTCCGATACAGTTACCCCGTATGCCCACTCTATCATGCCAGATGTACTAGAGATGACTTCCTGAACATGCTTCATCTTCTCCGCTCCCATCCAGTCAAAGCACCCACTATGCTATAATTTAACTGATGACTGACCAGGTACAAATTCAGCAGAGAATAGAGCAGCTCAAAGCGGACATTAACCGCCACAACCACCGCTACCACGTTCTCGATAACCCGGAAATCAGTGACGCGGAGTACGACCGACTCGTCCGGGAACTGAAGCGTCTGGAGGAGCAGTACCCGCAATTCCTGACCCCGGACTCTCCGACGCAGCGCGTGGGAGCGGCCCCGGTCGAGGCTTTCGGGGTGGTGGAGCACCGTTTCCCGCTGTTGTCGCTGGGAAATGCCTTCTCCGATGAAGAGCTGGCAGCATGGCACACGCGCACATCCCGGTTACTGGGCGAAGAGCAATTCGACCTCGTCTGTGAGCACAAGATAGACGGGCTTGCCGTGGCTCTGACCTATATTGACGGCCGGCTTACCACCGGGGCTACCCGCGGCGACGGATTCCGCGGGGAAAACATCACCCAGAACCTGAAGACCATCAGGAGCATCCCCCTGTCCGTACCCGGAGACGCTCCGCCGCGCTTCGAGGTGCGGGGGGAGGTTTTCCTGCCCAAAGCCGGTTTCCACCGGCTCAACCAGGAACGGGTCCGGGAGGGACAGCCGCCATTTGCTAACCCCAGAAACGCCGCCGCCGGCTCGGTGCGCCAGCTCGACTCCAGGATTACCACCAGGCGTCCGCTAGACATCTGCGTCTACATGCTCGGCTGGGCCGAAGGCAGGCCGGTCCCGGACACTCACTGGGACCAGCTCGATTACCTGAAATCGCTTGGCTTCAAGGTGAACCCTGATAACGTGCGATTGGACAGCATAAAACAGGTCGAGGAGTATTACAGACGCTGGGTGGACGACCGGGAAAGCCTGCCCTACGAGGCCGACGGTATTGTCGTCAAGGTGAACGCAATCGAACGGCAGGGTCGGCTGGGCAACATCGGGCACGAGCCGAGATGGGCAATCGCCTATAAGTTCCCCGCCGTCGAGGAAACAACCGTGCTGAAGGAGATAGGCATCAACGTCGGGCGCACCGGTACGCTGAACCCCTATGCCATTCTGGAACCGGTAGCCGTGGGTGGGGTTACCATCAAGCAGGCTGCCCTGCACAACGAAGACGACATCCGCCGCAAGGACATCCGCGAGGGCGACCGGGTCACCGTACGCCGCGCCGGAGACGTAATCCCGGAGGTCGTCGGACCGATACCGGGTAAACGCACCGGTGAAGAGAAGGAGTTCAGCCTCCTTGAGAAGGTGTTCGACCGCGAGAAGGGGCGCCCGGCCTGCCCCGTCTGCGGCGCTGAAGTCGTCCGGCCCGAGGGTGAGGTGATGTACTACTGCACCAATACCGCCTGCCCTGCCCAGGTGCAGCACGGCATCGAGCTGTTCGTCTCGCGGGGCGCGATGGACATCCGCGGTATCGGGGAGAGCCTGAGTGCCACCCTGCTTGCCGAAGGCCTTATCGGGAACATCGCCGACCTCTACTCCCTCAGGGAGAAACGCGAACAGCTCGTGGAGTTGGAGAAGATGGGCGAGAAGAGCGTCGACAACCTACTCGACGCCATTGACCAGAGCAGGGACCGGCCACTGACCAGGGTGATAATAGCTCTCGGTATCCGGCATGTTGGTGGCGAGATGGCCGGAGTCCTGGCCAACCACTTCGGTAGCATGGACCGTCTGGCTGATACGACCCGTGAGGAGCTTGTGGCTATCCCGTCGGTCGGACCCAAGATTGCCGATAGCATTATCGCCTTTTTCCAGCAGGCGGAGAACCGGCAGGTCATTGAGAAGCTCAGGGCAGCAAGGGTCAGGCTGGAAGAAAAGACTGCGGAGTCGGTACCACTTCCCCTGGCCGGTCAGGAGTTTGTCATCACCGGCCGGCTGGAAGCCTTCAGCCGTCAGCAGGCAGAGGAACGGGTGAAGGCACTCGGTGGGAGTGTAAAAAGCAACGTTAACCGCAATACCACCTATCTGGTCGCAGGGGCAGACCCCGGCGGCAGCAAGCTGGCACGTGCCCGGGAACTGGGCACGAAAGAGATAACGGAGGAGGTATTCCTTGTTCTTCTGGAAGAAAAAGCTTAGCTACAGACTGATTGTAGGCCTCGGGAACCCGGGTGAACGCTACGCCCGCAATCGCCACAACATAGGTTTCATGTGTATTGAAAACTACGCCGAAAAATACGGAATCCGGATAAACAAGAAGCAGGCTACGTCCCGAATCGGCACCGGCGAGATACTCGGATATGACGTGATTATTGCCATGCCGGAGACCTTCATGAACCGGAGTGGTCTGGCGGTCAACCGCCTGCGTCAGAAGCACCAGGTCAGGCGGGAAAACATTATTGTAATCCATGATGACCTGGACCTGCCCCCGGGCAGGATACGTATCCGGCCGGTGGGCAGTTCCGCAGGGCACAAGGGCATCACCTCGGTTATCGACCACCTGGGCAGGAATGACTTCGCCCGCATCCGGGTGGGCATCGGACGGCCGGCGGGGACGGACGAGTCCACCGGTGTCGCTGACGCTGACATTGTCGCCTACGTCCTGGGTGACCTTACGCCGGAGGACGAGGAGACCTTCCGGGAGGTCATCCCCCGTGTGGGTGAGGCTATCGACCTCATCCTGACCGAGGGCTTGCAGGCCGCCATGAACAAGTATAACCAGTAGGGGAAGACCGAAGGTGCGGAGTCTTACTATTACTATTCACTACTTCAGCACCGTATTCTATTTCATCTTCCCCGTTTATCGTCTGTCAGCCGTCCTCTCGTTTCTTACCAGCATGTTAGCGAATCAAGGAACAGTTGCTTCAGGTCATCAGGGGTAAAAAGCCTGGGTGATAGTCTGGTTATACGCTGCTGGGGCAACGTGCCCTCGACCAGCTTATCCACATCCTCTGCCGTGAAGCCAACAGCAGCCAGGCCGTTGGGCATCCCTGTTTCTTTCATCAGGGAGACTATCTTGTCGGCAAGTATATCTCCGGCATCTTCCAATCTGGCACCGGCAGTTTCCACGCCTGCCAGTCGAGCAGCCTCCAGGTGCCGTCTAGGATTGACCGGAGCGGTGAAGCGAACAAGGGCCGGGGCGGTGAGAATGACTGCCAATCCGTGCGGAATAATGGCGTGGTCCGGAGAGTATCCCTCGGGGATATAGTTACGCACCATTCCAGACACAGGGTAGGACATCGCATGACCGAGATGCGTACCCGCATTGCCAAAACCGATTCCTGCGAAAGTGGAGGCGATAATCATCTGGCTGCGAGCTTCCGCATCTGCAGGGTCTTCAACTGCCCGGACGATATTCTTGCTTGCCATTTCAATAGCCTTTGCCGCCCAGACATCACTCACCGGGTTTGAACCCTGATAGGCAGGTCTCAGTCGTGGGTTTTCCGGTGCCTGGCGCTGGTTGTAGGGTATGGCCGTGAAAGACTCCAGGGCATGAGCCAGAACATCAAAACCCGCACACGCAGCGACCATCCTGGGGAGGGTACGCGTATTGTCCGGGTCGACTATGCCTGTCGCTGGCCGCAGGAATCGATGGGCAATCCCGGTCTTGAGATGCATCTCAACCAAGTCGAAGACAGCCACTCCTGTTGTTTCGCTTCCGGTTCCCGCGGTGGTAGGGATGCAGACCAACGGCTTGAGGGGGCCAGGCACAGGAGTCCCTTTACCAATTGGAGCGTTGACATAGGTAAGGAAATCTGCCGGGTAGGTCGAGTAGAGATTGGCAATTTTGGCAGTATCCATACTTGAACCCCCGCCTACGCCTGCAAAGCCATCGAACTTACCATTTGTGGCAAAGTCGATAGCCTCCTTCAGCGAAGCGTCCGTAGGCTCTATGCGGGTATTACTGTACAAGACCGCCTCAAGTCCTGCGTCCTCAATTGCTTTCAGGGTCACCTTCACGGGCTCTTTTTCCGCCAGATTGCGGTCTGTCACAACCATTACCCTCGTTGCCCCAAGCTCTTTCAGGTCGAAGCCGACTTCCCGGGTGGCTCCGGACCCGTACTTAATGCTGACCGAGTCCATCCTGACTACTGATTCCAAAGCCATTATTTACTCCCTTCCGGGACATTTTCTGGCAGGCTGATGAGACAGAAGAATGCAGTGCGGTTTCACCCCTGAGGAGTGTCTACCCCAGCATCCCCAGGAACACCCCGGCAACCACTGCGGAACCGATGACACCGGCAACATTCGGCCCCATGGCATGCATCAGGAGGAAATTACGTGGGTTCTCCTGCTGCCCGATACGTTGCGCCACCCTCGCTGCCATCGGAACAGCCGACACCCCAGCGGCGCCAATAATCGGATTGAAGGGTTCCTTGCTGACAAGTCTCATCACCTTGCCCATGAGGACTCCACCAGCCGTTCCACAGGCAAAAGCAATCAGACCCAGGGCCAGTACCATGAGCGTCTCCGGCCGCATGATTACATCGGCCGGCATGGATGCCCCGATGCTAAGCATCAGCAGTATGGTGACTATGTTCATCAGGGAATTCTGGGCTGCATCGGAAAGCCTCTCGACCACGCCACTCTCGCGCATCAGATTCCCAAACATGAACATCCCCACCAGAGGAGCGCTGCGCGGCACGAGAAGAACCACCGCGATGGTGCACACAATCGGAAACAGGACCTTCTCCGGCCTCGAGACCTTCCGTATCTGAGGTCTCATGTAGGTCTGTCTTTCCTTCTTGGTCGTCAGCGCTCGTATTATGCCCGGCTGAATGAGGGCCACCATCGCCATGTAGGAATAGGCAGTGACCGCCGTAATCCCCATAAGCTCAGGGGCCAGTTGTGAGGTGACGTATATCGTGGTTGGACCATCAGCGCCACCGATGATGGCAATACTCGCCGCTTCCAGCAGCCCAAAATCAGCGATACCGAAGTGCCCCAAGGCGAGCGCGCCGAAAAAGGCGACGATTATCCCTACCTGGGCGGCCGCCCCTAGCAGCAGGAGGCGCGGGTTGGCCAGAAGTGGCGAAAAGTCAGTCATAGCGCCAAGGCCCAGGAAAATCAACTGGGGAAGGATGGTGAACCTGAGCAGGCCGAACTCGATGAAGAACCCCAGGATGCCGGCTGAGCCAAACTCGTCTCCTACTTCGTGAGGCTGAAGCAGGAGTCCAGTGCCAGGGAGATTGGCCAGTATGATTCCCGCCCCGATGGGGAGAAGCTCATATGGCTCCCATTCCTTGATAATGGCCAGCCCGATGAAGATGAGCCCAACGCAAATCAGGACTACATTTGCCCAGGTGAGTTCCCCAATACCGGTCTGAAAAGGACTGGACATCTACTGTCCCTGTCAGTACTCGATGACAGCTAGAATACCACCAGTCTCGACCACCTGTTGCTCAGATACTCTTATCTCGGTAACCGTCCCGGCTACAGGGGCCATGACGGGATTCTCCATTTTCATGGACTCGATATACAGGAGCACA
>JADHXC010000019.1 GCA_016783135.1 Dehalococcoidales bacterium
ACTTCGATATCGAAATCGGTTATGGCTACCTGCTCAAGAACGCCGGTACTACCACCTGGACCTACTGGGGCGCACCGCCAACAATGGACTACCACGCCACGGTGGAACCCAGAATTACCAATGTCGCCGATAAGTCCTTCTCGGTGTCCTGGATCAGCCAGAGCGCTGAGCAGGGACAGGTCAACTACGGTATCAGCCCGGACACGCTGACCCATACTGCCTACGATGACCGCGGCATGACGACACAGGGTAATACTCACCACATCACTATCGCCGCTCTGAACGCAAATACGGCCTACTACTTCGAGGTCGTCTCCGGTGGCGTTACCTATAACGACGGTGGTGCGCTGTTTGAGGTCACCACCGGTCCCAGCCTGGCATTCACCATGCCGGAGATGGTCAACGGACAGGTCCTCAAGTCAAACGGGACCACTCCGGCAGAGGGCACCATCATCTATGCCCGGATTGGCACCTCCAGTTCGCAGATGCTGTCCAGTCTGGCGGATGCCACCGGTACCTGGGGTCTGAATATCGCCCCGGTGAGGACGGCTGACTTCCAGGAGTACTACACCCATGCCGACACCGACGACCTCGGTATACAATTCCAGGGTGCCTCTGATGGCACCGGTTCTCAGATAGTGACCATTGAGACTGCCAAGGCAGGAGCACCTGCGGTTACGGTATCATTGAGCGCCGAGGCAACTCTTGTTGATGGCTGGAACCTGATAGGCTTGCCCGTCGAGCCGGCCACCAGCTTAACGGCCAGCACCATGGCTGCGGATATCAATAGCCAGGGCGGCGGTGTATCCCAGGTCTTCTGGTGGAATGCCGCTGGCGGTAGCTGGGACTTCTACCTGGTCGACGCCCAGTATGGCACGGACTTCACCATTGAGATGGGCGAGGGCTACCTGTTGAACAATTCCATCCCGGTCAGTTGGGCAGTAGCCGGTAACTAGAAAGTGGCACAATAAATGAGCAAGAAGTAAACCAAAGTAAGATTCCTGGTTGCGGCCATTGGGGGCTAAAGATAAGAATGTCCTCTGTAATGGCCGCAACCAAACTAGATTTACTCTACGGATGGAGGTAATACCACGATAATACCACCTGGCACAAAGAGACAGCACCTCACCGTCATTATCGGTCTGGCACTGTCCTTCGTGTTTCTACTCCCGGCCAGCCCCGGTCTGGCCGCTGGACTGGACCACGAGGTAAGCAACCTGCGAGACAAGGGCTTCACCGTATCCTGGCTCAGCCAGGATATCGAGCCGGGCCAGGTCAACTACGGTACCAGTCCCGACGCCCTGACTGATACCGCCTACGATGACCGGGGGCAGGCTATCCAGGACTATACCCATCACGTGACGATAATTAATCTCACCGCTGATGCGACATATTATTACCGAGTCGTGTCCGGCGGGGTAATCTACGATAACAACGGGTCTCCCTACCAGGTCACCACTGGTCCTGCCCTGGATTTTCTCCTCCCGAATGCGATTACGGGCAAGCTATATCAGGCAGACGGCTTCACCGCCGCCGAGGGTGCTATCATCCACGCCAGAATCGGCAGTTCACAAGTGTTGTCAGCCTGGATAAATAATCTCGGTGCCTGGGCCATCAATATTGCCCCACTAAGGTCAGCGGATGGCCAGAGCTACTACGAGCACTCCGATAGTAACGATGTTGTCCTGGAAGCCTGGGACGGTACCGGTGCCACGACCACCCGGACAGTGACCGTTGACTCAGCAATAGCTGGTGCCCCGGATATGATTCTGACAACAGGTACTGATAGGGTACGTGTCACCCTTCAGGTCACCCTCAAGGGCAGGCCGACACCACCGCATGACAGGTGGGCCGTCCCGGTAACCGTCTGGGTACACGATACCGGCACTCCCTGGACCGTGGAGGTATCAGATAATCACGGTGCTATAGCCTGCCACCAGACCTCTACAAATGCTGAGGGCAATGTCGGTATCGGCCTGGAACCGGGGACCTATGACATCCGCATCAAAGGGGCTGCAACCCTTATGAACCTGGTAGAGAACATCACCGTAAGGGAAGGAATGGCACTGGTCGACTTCGGCACCCTCATCGAGGGCGATATCAACGGTGATAACAGCGTGAGCACCCTCGACTACTCGGCCATGGTCATGTGCTTCGGTTATGCTACTAATGACCCCCAGGCCCCGGCACCCACCGCACAATGCGACCTCAACGGCGACGGCTACATCACCGCCCTCGATTACTCTATCATTCTTATGAACTTCGGCCAGACCACCACACAATAGCACCACGAATATCGCACCAGCGCTAGCATAGTCTCCGGGGACAACCTCTTTACTATCGCCCGAACCATACCTCGATACATTCCCTCGTGAGTGGAAGACGGTGTTAACAATATGTCCGTTCAGCCGGTCGCCCTTCTTCGATGTCACCATATAAAGGCCGTAGCCGACCTTGTGTAAAGCACTTAGATTCATCTCCACCCCCATCATTCAGCCGAAGCTCATCAGGCGCTGGTCTTCTCGCCGAAGACCCTTCCGTAGTCCTGACAGGCCCGCATACCTTCGGAGCTGCCCAGCACATCGTCTTTGAGATTGAAGGACCCCAGCTCAAACGGCTCCATCTTGAATACGTATTCCATGGTCTCGAGGATTATCCCCGGGGCATCACCGCTGTGGGTGTAGGAACCGAACGAGCCGGCGAGCTTTCCTTCCAGGTTGGCCCTTCTTGCCAGGAACAGGAACGTCTTCATCGGCTCAGCCATGTCTCTGTGGTATGTGGGAGAGCCGAAGATGTAGCCGTCGTACCCCTCGAAGGCCTTCGTGTTCTTGACTTCGGAGACTTTCTTGACCATCACCTCCCTCCCGGCCATGCGCACGCCTTCAGCGATGTACTGCGCCATCTTCTCCGTGTTCCCCGACAGGCTGAAGTACACAATCAATGCCTTGCTCATGTTCTACCCTCCTTGACTCTGCCTCACTCTGGTGTGCCACAAGTGTGAACACTCCCATTATATAACATGAACCGTTCACGGCACACGAAGCACGCCACGGAATGGTTGTTTCTGTAAAGAGCGATGGCACTGCTCCCTCAACGCACAGATGGGGGTACCGTACGCAGGCATTCCCATCTCTTTGCCGTCAACCGGTTTCCCCAGGGCAGACTGCCCTAGCGGGTGCTCGTGCCTCAGGTGGGTCCCCATGAGGTCGGCGTGTACACCGAAGACCTCGGGGCGAACACGGAGACGACCCTCTGTGGGCACCCGTCCCCGCACTCGGGACACCTCACTTCAGCGTCTATCTCGGAGATGCTCCACAGCGCCTCAAACCTGGTGCCGCAGTTGCGGCACTCGAACTCGTAGATTGGCATCCACCTTCCCTCTACCGCGAGTCCGCCTACCGGTATTCTGCCATAACCGGCGGAAGGGGTCATTGACTCCACCCTTCCGGTGGCGTGGTTGCCGTACCGACCGGAGAGTGCTAGAATGTCGCGGTGGCGCTTGCCGGGACGAAGCGAACTCTGGAGGATACGGTGAAAATCGGCATCATCGGGGACTACAACCCCACCAAACGCTCACACGCGGCCACCATGGCCGCCCTGCAGCACGCGGCACGCGGTCTGGGGATCGAGCTGGAAGTCCACTGGCTACCCACAGAATCGCTTCTCGCCCCCGACACCGGAGACAGGCTCCGAATGTTTGCCGGTCTCTGGGCTGCTCCGGGCAGTCCCTATCGGAGCGAAGAGGGCGCTCACGAAGGCATACGGTTTGCCCGCGAGCAGGACTGGCCCTTCATCGGAACCTGAGGGGGCTTTCAGAATACTCTGTTAGAGTATGCGCGCGACGTGGCCGGTATCAGGGATGCCGGAAATACGGAGTACGACGAAGATACTCCGACACCATTGATCGTGCTCGCCTCATGTCCCGTGCCTGACCGTCCTGACGATGCCCCCCTCCTTTCAGGCAAGCTGAGGATCAGGCTGAGTCCCGACTCACTGGCGTTCCGCATCTACCGCCTGCCTGAGATTACAGAGGAGTTCAACTGCAACTACGAACTGAATCCCGCATATCGAGACGTGATTGAGGCCGAAGGTCTGAGGGTTAGTGGTACCGGTGAGGATGGGGGGGCTAGAATCGTCGAACTCCCCGGCCACCTTTTCTTCCTGGCAACGGCCTTCCAGCCGCAACTCACCTCGGAAGAGGGACGACCGCACCCGCTGATCACGTCCTACCTGCAAGCAGCATCCGGCAGAACCTAGATGATGCCTTCGCTCTCCAGCTCACCGAGCTCCGCTTCGGTCATTCCCAGCACATTGCTCAGTACATCCCGCGTGTGCTCGCCGAGGTCCGGCGAAGCCCGCTCCACGCCTGAGGGTGTCCGACTGAACCTGAAAGGCGTATTCACCACCTTGAAGGCGCCTGCCTCGTGGTGCCGCACTTCAGCAATCATGTTTCTGGACTGTATCTGCGGGTCTTCCGCGACCTGGGCGATGTTATTGACCGGTCCACACGGTATGCCCATCTTCTCCAGTTCCTCCACCCACTCCCGGGTGGTCCTGGCCTTCATCGCCTCGTTCAGCACAGGTTCAAGTGCCTCGTAGTTCTGAGTGCGCAGCCAGCCGTTCCGGAAGCGCTCGTCATCCATGATGTCGAGTCGCTCAATAGCGGCACAGAACAGTGGCCACTGGTCCTTGATACCGCCCCTGAGAGCCACGGCGACATGGCCATCCTTGGTCGGAAAAGTCTGAAACGGCGTGATAACCGGGTGCCTTGTGCCCAGGGCATGCGGTATTTCGCCGGTATTGAGATAGCGGACGAAGGCGTTTTCCTGGACCGTCACCTGGCAGTCCAGCATGCTTACATCCACAAGCTGACCTTTACCACTGACATTGCGCTCCTGCAAAGCCGCCAGAGTGGCGACACACAGGAAAAGCCCGGCAGCAATGTCGCCGTAAGACGCGCCCGGGCGTACCGGTGGTCCACCTTCCTCGCCGGTGATGCTCATAATTCCGCCCATAGCCTGGATAACAACATCGAAAGCCGGTTTATGAGCGTAAGGGCCGTACTGGCCAAAACCGGAACCGGCAACGTAGATAATGCCGGGATTGCACGCCTTTACCTCATCGTAGCTCAGACCCAGCTTCTCCATCGTTCCCGGCGTGTAGTTTTCGACAAGGACATCGGCATTCTTGACCAGTTCAAGAAACAGTGCCCTCCCCTTGTCAGTAGCCAGGTTGAGGGTGACGCTCTTCTTGCCGCGATTGAGACTGAGGAAATAGGTGCTCAGTCCACGGACAACAGGACCGTTCCCCCGCGCAATGTCACCCACCTCGGGTTGCTCAATCTTGATAACATCGGCACCCATGTCGCTCAACAGCATCGTCGCGAAAGGTCCGAACAGTACCTGCGTCATATCGAGGACCCTGATTCCCGCCAGTGGACCAGCCATGCTTCACCTCGCCTGTATTAGTACTGCTCACTTTAGGTCACTGGCCTACCAGTGTCAAGATACCCCCAGCCAGTACTATAGCTAACCGCACAGGCTCTCTCCGGTGGTAACCGGCAGCGGTTGTACTGGAGTGTTGCTAATGTACCGGACACCGCACAACACCTCGTTGACAACCGGTAGGCACCACCTGTAAACTAGGGCGGTAATGTCAGTGAACTCCGTGACCATGAAATGCCTGCTAGCCATGCTTACCATGGCGGTGACAGTCAGCCTCGTTGCCTGCGGCTCCAGCCAGAAGCCACCCACAACTACTGAGGAAGAAAGCGCCTTCCCCGATGTGAATCTTGAAGCCGCGGTCAGGCAGGCTATCGGTAAGCCGACCGGTCAGATTCTGCCTTCGGACCTGGAAGCACTCGACATACTCCCTGCGGCTAACGGCGCTATTTCCGACCTCTCCGGCCTGGAGCAGTGCCGGAACCTGAACCGCCTGATTCTCAGCGACAACATTATTGACAATATCTCTCCCCTGGCTTCGCTAGCGAGCCTCACTGAACTCCGGCTGGACGGTAACGTACTACTGGCTGATATCTCACCACTGGCTGGCCTGAGCAATCTGACCATCCTGTTTATCAGTAATAATATGATAACCGATATCTCCCCCCTGTCCTCGCTGACCAGCCTTACCGAACTCTGGCTGGGAGGCAACCCGGTGGTAGACCTCTCCCCCCTGTCCTCCCTGACCGGCCTCAAGGTGCTCAGGTTGAATGATGCTCAGAGCGCCGACCTCTCAGGCCTGGCCTCACTCAGTAACCTCACCGACCTCAGGCTGGACGGCAGCGGCATCAGTGACCTCTCCCCGCTGGCTTCACTGGATAACCTCAGGTGGCTATTTCTCAACCGGAACCGGATAAGCGACATATCGCCGCTGGCTTCGCTCGGCAACCTCACCTGGCTGTACCTCAGCAACAACCAGGTAAGTGATATCTCACCCCTGGATTCGCTTGCTAACCTCATCTGGCTTCACCTGGACGGCAACCAGGTGGAGGATGTATCGCCGCTTTCCTCCCTCACCGGTCTGACCGAGCTTGTCATTGAGCGCAACCCGATAAAGGACGTCTCGCTACTGACATCCCTGACCAACGCGGACATACGCTGGGTAATCTCGCTTCCTGACGCCAACCTTGAGAAGGCAATCAGGGAGCTTGTCTACAAGCCTGCAGGCCCTCTCTATATCCGGGACCTGGCTACGCTTTCTTCAATAACACTGTCCGGAAGAGGTATATCCGACCTCACCGGCCTCGAATACTGCGTCGGGCTGAAAAGCCTTGAAATGAATTATAACGATATCACCGATATCTCTCTGCTGGCTTCTCTCACCGACCTCACAGGGCTGTTCCTTGACCAGAACCAGATAAGCGATATCTCGGCGCTGGCCAACCTTATCAAACTCAGGCGCCTCTCCCTCATGGACAACCAGATTACCGACATCAAACCGCTGGTCGATAACACCGGCCTCGACTCATGGGACACCATAGACCTTACCGGCAACCCGCTGGACAAAACATCACAGGATACCCACCTGGTAACGCTACGCGAAAGAGGAATGACGCTCTCCTGGGATGCCCCGGTCCCGTAGGGTATTGACACGGGAGAGTACCCCCGCATCCTGTGCCGGAATTCAAGACAGCTCGCGCCCACGGACAGGCGGTTTCACGACGGCACTTGAGCCACTTCATCGGCGTACATCGACAATTCCCCTCACGATGTCTTAACATACCAGTAAGAGGAATTATTTCCGTACCCGGAGCGGTCATAAAGTGGAAGATAGGATTACCATAGTTGATTATGGTGCCGGTAACCTGCGCAGCGTGGTCAATGCCCTCGCCCGACTGGGCTATCAGTCAGAGGTCACCGGTGACCCTGAGAAGGTCCTGGCGGCGCATACCCTCATCCTCCCCGGTGTCGGTGCGGCCGGAGACACCGTGGCTAGCCTCAACCGACTCCGGCTGACCGGACCAATGTGTGAGCATATCCGTACCGGTAAGCCCTTCCTCGGCATCTGCATCGGGCTCCAGATTCTCCTGACGGGTACCGAGGAAGGAGGCTGGAACCAGTGCCTCAACATATTCCCCGGACGGGTCAGAAGGTTTCCCGCCGGTGAGAAGGTCCCCCACATGGGATGGAACCAGGTCCGGCAGGTGATGCCCCATCCGGTCTTCGAGGGAATACCGGATGATACCAATTTCTACTTCGTTCACAGCTACTATGCAGACCCCGAGGACAGGTCGCTGGTGGTTGGGGAGACCGACTACGGCGTCGGTTTCTGCAGTGTCCTGGCGCGGGGAAACACGGTGGCCACCCAGTTCCACCCGGAGAGAAGCGGTGAGGACGGACTCCGGATATACGACAACTTCCTGAAGCTCGCCCGGATGGCGGGCTGAAGAGCAGGTAAGCGCGAGGGATTTGGTAAAATGCTGACCAGGAGGATTATCCCCTGCCTCGACGTCCGGGACGGACGAGTGGTCAAGGGCGTGAAGTTCCGAGACCACCGCTACGCCGGTGATCCCGTTGAACTGGCTGCCTTCTACAACGGCGAGGGTGCCGACGAGATAGTATTCTATGACATCACCGCCTCCAGTGATGAGCGTCCCATCATGCTGGATGTGGTGGAGCGTACCGCCTCCCAGGTATTCATCCCACTCACCGTCGGAGGCGGGCTCCGCACCGTGGAGGACATTCGCCGCATGCTGGCAGCCGGCGCCGATAAGGTCTCCGTCAACACTGCGGCGGTCCAGAACCCCCACCTCATCACGGAAGGAGCTCAACGATTCGGCAGCCAGTGCATCGTCCTGGGCATGGATGCCCGGAGAGTCCCTGATTCCCGTCCTCCCCGCTGGGAAGTGTTCATTTACACCGGGGCCGACGGCGGCCGTGGCACCGGTCTGGACGCGATTGACTGGGCGCGAAAGGCCGTCGACCTGGGTGCCGGCGAGATCGTGGTCAACAGCATCGACGCCGATGGGACCCAGACAGGATACGACCTGGAGCTGCTCCGCACCGTCTCGGAGCAAGTCACGGTGCCCGTCGTCGCCAGCGGCGGTGCCGGTACACCGGAAGACCTCTACCAGGCCCTGGTCCTGGGCAGGGCTGACGCTGTCCTTGCCGCCAGCATCTTCCACTACGGCATGTACTCCATTCGGGACACCAAGGAGTATCTCGCCGAGCGGGGAATCCCGGTCCGGCTCCACAAAACGATGAAGAATAGCGGGTGATGACCCGTCGGGTCAAGCACGATACATTTCAGGACTGGCAGTGTCGACAGAAACGCTGTATCATGTATGGAAAGAGCCAACATGAGGGAGAATAAGATGGATAACAGAAGTGCCGAGGGCAAGGAATACGTCCTCAAGATGGCCAAGGAGCATGACGTCAAATTCATCTGGCTGTGGTTCACCGATATCCTTGGTGTGCTGAAGAGCTTCGCTATCGACATCAATGAGATGGAAGTCGCCCTGGAAGAAGGAATGGGGTTCGATGGCTCCTCAATCGAGGGCTTTGCCCGAATCGACGAAAGTGACATGATTGCCCTGCCTGACCCGGATACATTCTGCCTGGTACCGTGGCGACATCGTGAGCACAATGCCGTGGCGCGGATGTTCTGTGACATTCGCCACCCCGGCGGAGACCCATTCGAGGGAGACCCCCGTTACATCCTGAAGCGGAACCTGAAACGCGCCACCGATAAGGGCTACACCTTCTACGTCGGACCGGAGCTGGAGTATTTCTACTTCAGAGACGACAAGGGTACGGAGCCCCTGGATAAGGGCGGCTACTTCGACCTTACCCCGATGGATGCGGCCACCGACCTCAGGCGCGAGACGGTACTGATTCTCGAACAGATGGGTATTGATGTCGAGTACTCCCACCATGAAGTCGCTCACAGCCAGCACGAGATAGACATAAAGTATACGGATGCCCTGACTATGGCGGACAACGTGATGACCTACCGACTGGTAGTTAAAGAGGTAGCCATGTTAAACGGGGTGTACGCCACCTTCATGCCCAAGCCGGTCTTCGGCGTAAATGGCAGCGGTATGCACGTTCACCAGTCACTATTCAGGGGCGACAAGAACGCCTTTCATACCGAGGATAATGAGTACCATCTGACCGAAGAAGCCAGGCAGTATATTGCCGGCCTCCTGAAGCATGCTCCGGAGATTACGGCGGTCTGCAACCAGTGGGTCAACTCATACAAGCGCCTTGTACCCGGCTACGAGGCACCGGTGTACCTCTCCTGGGCGCGGCGCAACCGGTCTGACCTCATACGAGTCCCCGAGTACAAACCGCATCGGGAACAGGCCACCAGGGTTGAGTTTCGTTCCCCCGACCCTGCCTGCAATCCCTACCTTGCCTTCAGCGTGATGCTGGCTGCCGGCCTGGAGGGAATCGAAAAGAACTACGAAGTGCCGGAGCCCGTGGAAGAGAACGTGTACGAAATGCCCGAGGCGGAACGGGAGAAGCGGGGTATCGGGACCCTGCCGTCCAGCCTCTGGGATGCAATCAAACTCACCGAGCAGAGTGAGTTGGTGCGAAAAGCCCTCGGAGACCACGTTTTCAATGCCTTTATCACCAACAAGAAGATTGAGTGGGACCAGTACCGCACCCAGGTCACTGACTATGAGCTTATGCGATATCTACCGGTACTCTAGCAGGAGGCTGAAAAAAGGAAGTCCAGAGGGAGCCCCCTCAGAAGGGGTAAGACCCCTTTGGCGGGGGTCTGGGGGTGTCCCCCAGATATAATCCTTCCCCCTTCATTGGTCAGGAAGGGGAAGGCGGTCCAGATGGGCTGCACGGGGGTTGGTCGAAAGAGTTCTTCAGCACCCTGCTAGACCGAAAAAGGCCCCGGCGTGGTGAGGATATGGCGTGCACCGGCTGAGCGTGGGTACAGCGTAACTTAGCACTAACGTGTGGCTCCCCGGTAGTTCCCCCGTCTCTCTTTTTACCGGCAAGGCCATTGATACCGATTAACCCTTATGCTATAAGGCCTTATGCTATAAGGAATGTTCCGGGGAGATAATGTACTATATCTGACTCTGCGGCGGCGCACAGTCGACCGGCTGCAGGTAAGGAAGCAGGTTAGCAGTATGATGGACAGATACTCAAGGCAGGTGATTTTCCCCGGTATCGGAGAGGAGGGTCAGCGCAGGCTGTCTAATAGCTCCGTGGTAATCATTGGGTGTGGAGGGTTGGGTACGATGCTCTCCTCGAGCCTGGTGCGTGCCGGCGTCGGCAGGGTGAAGATAGTGGACCGCGATTTCATAGAGTACCACAACCTGCATCGGCAGACCCTTTTTAGTGAGGAGGACATTAAGAACGAACTGCCCAAGGCAATAGCTGCCGAACGGTACCTCAGGAAGGTGAACTCATCAGTCGAAATTGAAGGCATCGTTGCCGATGTTAACCCTGCCAATATCGAGAAACTGGTAAGCGGGGCAGACCTCATAGTAGATGGCATGGACAACTACGAGACCAGGTTCCTTATCAATGATATCTCTCTGAAGCATGAAATACCCTGGATTTATGGTGCCGTCATTGCGTCTTCCGGCATGACGATGAGCATCATCCCGGGCAAGACCCCCTGTTTCCGCTGCCTCTCCCCCAGGGCACCGGATAGCGGAGTAGTCGGTACGTGTGATACTGCCGGGATTATCGGCCCGGCACCATCGGTCATTGCTTCGCTGCAGGTAGTGGCAGCGATGAAGATGCTCATGGGCAAAGCGGAATCCACCCAGCACCTCACCATTGTAGATGTCTGGGAAGGTACTCTCCGGCGCCTCAAGACCGGGTACCGTAAGGACTGTCCGGCCTGTCAGGGACAATATGAGTATCTCGAGGGGAAGTCAGGATCGGAAATTATGTTACTCCGCGGGCAGAATGTCGTCCAGGTGCTAAACACCCGGGGCGTGGAGATATCGCTACCCGACCTGGCGGCCCGCCTGGAACCGGTGGCCAGGGTTACCGTTAACGACTTCATGTTGCGATTCACCGTGGACGACAAAGAAATGATAGTCTTTCTGGATGGAAGGGCCCTGGTGAGGAACACCACCGACGAATCACTGGCCAGAGCACTCTACGCAAAGTACATAGTAGCCTAGCGACTCTGTATTATAAGTCACCTACTAGGGGAGGGGAGGAACGTCAATATGTCAGAGCAAGTACAGAAGGTTGACAAGCTGCGCTTCAGAACGGTGGAAATACCCAGGCTGACCCGCGGTATTGCCCGGGACTCAACTGAGCTTATCGGCAATACCCCACTGGTCAGGCTGAACCGGATGGCCGAAGGAGCGGTGGCAGAGGTGGTAGCCAAGCTGGAATCCTTCAACCCCATCGGCAGCGTCAAGGACCGCATCGGCGTGGCCATGATTGCCGATGCCGAGGAGAAAGGCCTCATCAACAAGGATACCGTAATCATCGAGCCTACCAGTGGTAATACCGGCATCGCACTGGCCTTTGTCTGCGCGGCGCGGGGATACCGCCTCATCCTTACCATGCCGGACACCATGTCCTCGGAGCGGAGGCAGCTGCTCTCCGTCTTTGGTGCCGAGCTGGTGCTGACCCCGGGGTCTGAGGGAATGCCGGGAGCAATCAGGAAGGCCGAGCAGATGGTGGCGGATAACGCCGGCTACTTTATGCCCCAGCAGTTCAAGAACCCGGCTAACCCGGAGATACACCGCCTGACCACGGCCGAGGAAATCTGGCGCGATACCGATGGCCGGGTGGATATCCTGGTTGCCGGAGTAGGCACCGGTGGCACGATAACCGGCGTAGCTGAGGTGCTCAAGACAAAGAAACCCGGACTCAGGGTAATTGCGGTCGAGCCCGAGGATTCCCCGGTCCTCTCCGGAGGAAAACCGGGCGGCCACAAGATTCAGGGTATCGGCGCCGGTTTTATCCCTGATGTCCTCCGGCCTGACCTTATTGACGAGATTGTCACCGTCGGCAACGACGACGCCGGAGTGACCGCACGGAGGCTAGCCAGGGAGGAAGGGATACTGGCCGGTATATCCTCCGGAGCTGCAGCATTCGCCGCCCTTAAGGTCGCCAGGAGACCGGAGAACAAGGGCAAGCTGATAGTGGCGGTGCTCCCCGATACCGGGGAACGCTATCTGTCCACGTGGCTCTTCCAGGAGCTTTACCAGACCGCACCGGGAATATCCTGAAAATCCGCCGGCAAGATTGAGTCTGTATGGCCGAAGATACTGCCTGCTCGTAAGGGAGTGGCTTCTGCTCTATATGCCGTCCGGCATCTTGGGGTATAATAACGCCATCAATGCCGGTATCTGCGCCCGAACAGGATGGCAGCAGACCGGAAAGGGACGGCACAACGGGACTTTCCAACTCAACGAAACCCGGGTTCTTCTACGGTTACTGGATAGTGGCTGCAGCCTTCTTCTTTGCCCTGGTCTTTTCCGGGTGCGGGTTCTACGCCTTCAGCCTCTTCGTGACACCACTCCAGACAGACCTGGGATGGGGCAGAGGCGAGATTATGACCGCTCTGACCATCTACTTCCTGACCTCCGGCATCTCCGCACCACTCGTCGGCCGGATTGTTGACCGTATCGGGGCCACCAGGGTAATGACTGCCGGTGCGCTGGTCGCCGGGACCGGTTTCATCCTTCTCAGTCTGGTCACCGAGCTGTGGCAATTCTATGGCAGCTACCTGGTTACCGGAATGGGCATGGCCGCCACGGGGATAGTCTCTACCACTACCGTTGTATCTAACTGGTTTGAGAAGAAAAGGGGCACCGCCATCGGTATCATGTCTGCCGGCCTGGGCGCCGGTGGCCTTATCCTTGCGCCCCTCATCGGTGGTTACCTGATTCCCGGTCTGGGCTGGAGGACCGCCTTCCGGGTGCTGGCCGGTTTCGTCTGGGCGCTCGTTCCGGTGGCGCTTCTGGTCATCAAGACCAGACCGGCCGATATGGGGCTTTACCCGGATGGCCGTGAAGGCCCCGAAGAGGATACTGTGGATGCCATACCAGCCCCCGTTGTGACAGGGCTTACAACGAAAAAGGCGTCCGTCACCCCGACCTTCTGGTTGATTGCGGTTTCCTTCCTGGCCCACGGTTTCAGCGAGGTGAGCGTCCTCCAGAACCAGGTGCCCTACCTTGAGGATACCGGCTTTCCCGTGGCGATGGCTGCCGGAGTTCTCGGCGCGGTCGGTTTGTGGAGTACTATCGGCAAGTTTGCCTTCGGCTGGCTCTGCGACCGGCTATCGGCTAAATATGTCTGCGCCATCGGCCTGGGTCTTCAACTGGTCGGTACTCTGGTGCTGATGAACGTTAGCTCAGAATCACCAGGAGTAATACCGTGGCTGTACGCCCTGATTCTGGGGCTTGGTGTCGGCAGCTGGCTGCCGACCATGTCCATGTTGGTGAGCACTAACTTCGGTCTGGTCTCTTACGGGGCCATCTTCGGAATGATAAGCTTCAGCCAGAGTATCGGCGGGGCTACCGGCCCCCTTCTGGCAGGCTACATGTACGACACCTCAGGCACGTACCAGCAGGTTTTCCCAATGTGGATTGCCTCGTATTGCGTATCCCTGCTGAGTATCCTCCTCGTGCGCCGCCCGGAGCGCCCGGTGGTATAGCCCCTTTCTCCTCTGGAGAACGGCGTAATGAAAGGAGTTAGTGTGTCTGCCCTTGTTCAGACAGAGGGGTGACATAACTGAGTGAGGTGTTATGGTCATTGCCCAACGTCCCTTCCCACACATATAGATATCGGCACAGGTACTCTCCGATGGCAACCGGCACTGGCTGTACCGGGGTGCCACTAATGTACCGGACGAGTAAGCGTATCTTGATAATTGCCAGCCGAGGCGCTACAATTCCCCTAATAGAAACCGGCCACCAATCAGCTACGCCGACAGAGGATTCCCGGCAGGATAATTATCAGGGGGTACCTCAACCATGAAACGCGAAGCCACGATTTATGAGAAGGAAGACCGTGTCGCCACTATTACCCTGAACCAACCTGACCGGCTGAATGCCCTCGGTGGCAGAATGTCATTGGAACTGGAGCAGACCCTGGAAGAGGCCAACGCTGACAACGAGGTCGGTGCACTGATAATAACCGGCGTCGGCAAGGGATTCTGCTCCGGGGCGGACCTTTCCTCACTGGGCAGCACTACCAGTGAGGTCGAGCGTGGGCTGGTATCAAGGTCTCCCGCTGCCGGGGGTATCCGCTCATTTGCCCTGCAGTTGCAGAACTTCGAGAAACCAACAATCGCTGCAGTCAATGGCGCCGCCGTCGGTGCCGGACTCTCCCTGGCACTGGCATGCGACATCAGGATAGCCTCAGACCGGGCGCGTTTCTCCCAGATATTCATCAGGAGAGGGCTTGTCCCTGATACCGGCTCCAGCTATTTCCTGCCCAGAATCGTTGGCATGGAGCGGGCCTGCGAGATGGTCTTCACCGGAGACATCCTCGATGCCGAAAGGGCTAAAGAATACGGCCTGGTCAGCCGGGTAGTGCCACATGACGACCTGATGCGTGAGGCCAGGGAACTGGCGGGCAGGATTGCCGCCGGTCCGGCAGTGGCTATGAAGCTGGCCAAGCGTTCACTGTACCGGGGGGAGGTATCCGACCTCGCTTCTGCGATGGAGTTCGAGGGTTACCTTCAAGGTATCTGCTTCCGTACGGAGGACTTCAAGGAAGGCATATCTGCCTTTCTGGAGAAACGAGAGCCTGAGTTCAAGGGCAGGTAGCTACCCACTACGCGGTATATCGAAAGGAGAATCGTGAGACCTGAGGAACTGAGGGATTTTGAACTGACCGACAGCCAGAAGATGATTAGGGCGATGGCCCGGGATTTTGCCCGAAAGGAGATTACGCCCAATGTGCAGCAGTGGGAAAAGGAAGGGCGTTACCCGAGAGATATTGTCACCAGGATGGGGGAGCTTGGTTTTCTGGGCGCCTTCATTTCGGAGGAATACGGTGGGGCCGGGCTTGACCATCTGAGCTACGGGATAATCTGCGAGGAAATAGCCTATGCCGACTGGGTATGCGCATCGATAATCTCTGTCCAGAACTCCCTGGTGGAGAACGGGATTCTCCATTTCGGGACCGAGGAGCAAAAGCAGCGCTACCTGATACCTCTGGCAAAGGGTGAGATGCAGGCCTCGTCTGCCCTGAGCGAGCCAAGCGGAGGAACGGACCTTGCCAGTCTTCAGACAACGGCTAAGCTGGACGGAGACCACTACGTCTTGAATGGGCAGAAGACCTTCTGCTCACACGCAAGTCATACCAACGTGTACTTCACTCTGGCTACCGTCGATAAGTCATTGGGACGTAAAGGCATCTGCGCCTTCCTGGTAGAGAACCCGTCGCCGGGTATGGAGGTCACTCCACTGAACATGAGCACCATGAAAAGGGGCAACATCGCCCAGATATTCTTTGATGACGTTCGTGTGCCCAAAGAGAACCTGCTCGGTGAAGAAGGGCAGGGAATGCGTATCGTGGGTGCAGACCTGGCCGTGGGCAGGTTTTCCGTGGCTGCCCGGTGCGTGGGTCAGGCGCAGGCCTGCCTGGATGCTGCCCTCAACTATGCCGCCCAGAGAGAGATATTCGGGAAGAAAGAGAGCGAGTTCCAGATGGTCAAGCAGATGATAGCGGACATGGTCGTGTCAATAGATACGGCCCGCCTGCTGGTGTACCGGCTCGGCCGCCTGATGGATGCCAATGTCGGACGCCTCACTTCCATTGCTTCCGTGACGAAGCTCTATGCCAGTGAAGTTGCCACCAAAGCAGCACTGGACGCTATCCAGCTTCACGGTGGCTATGGCTTTGTTGAGGACTATGCCGTAGGGCGCTACCTGCTCGAGGCGAAGGTGCTCGAAGTGGGAGAAGGCAACAGCCAGTTGCACAGGGAAATCATCGCTGACTGGGCATTCGGGATTCGAGACTACTAGCAGGGTGTCCGAGTAAGCCCACACTCCCGTCTTGACCGATACCGATATCGGTAAAATGCCGACAGAGGAAGATGTGTTTGAACGTGAGCCGCGAAGGACTCGAACCTTCAACCTGCTGATTAAGAGTCAGCTGCTCTGCCAGTTGAGCTAGCGGCCCACATGCTATTCCAGTTTAGCAAATACTCTTATCTTAGTGCAACGGTGCCCGGATACTGGGCTAGCAGCCACGTGGCACCAAGGCTACAAGAGGCAGTTGCAAACAGCTTCTATGAAGCAATGGCATAGTCAAAGACCGGGAAACTCTGTATAATTCCATTATTGCTCATCTGTCTCAAGGGATTGAGTTGTCACCACTGCAGGAAGAAGCATTAGCTACGGCTAAGTGGGCCATAGATAACCATTTTATCTCTCGGCAGACTTACGAAAAGAAAATCAGGTGGTTTGAGTAAGACCCTGGCAGGATGCTGGAGGACTACCTTCTCATCTTCAGCCAGGCTCAGGATTCCCGTGAAGTCCGAGACTACCAGGAGGCACGGTAGCTGTGCCGCAGGAGCAGACCATGAAGACCCCGATATGGCAGCCGTCAGAAGAGCGGAAGAGAAATACCAACATGACCGGATTCATGGATTTCGTCAGTAAACGATACGGTAAAGGACTATGCTCCTACGATGAACTGTATGACTGGTCCGTAACCAGTCCCGCCGATTTCTGGGCTTCGGCGTGGGATTACGTTGAGATTAAGGCTTCAGAACGCTGCGATACCGTGATAGTCCCCGCCGAGCATATGATGTACACCAGATGGTTCCGGGGCGCGCGACTCAACTTCGCGGAGAACCTGCTCCGGTACCGTGACCACCGGACGGCCCTTGTCTTCAAGGGCGAAGCCCAGGAGGCGGTAAGGATAACGTACGCGGAGCTCTATGACAGTGTAGCCCGCCTGGCCAGGTCTCTGCGGCAGATGGGCATCAGGCCCGGCGACCGAATAGCCGGATTCATGCCGAATATGATAGAAACGGTTGTCGCCATGCTGGCCAGTACCAGTATTGGCGCTGTCTGGTCGTCCTGTTCCCCGGATTTCGGCATCAAGGGTGTGCTGGACCGGTTCCGGCAGGTAGAGCCCAGGGTCCTCTTTACGGCTAATGGATACTCCTACAGTGGCAAGGCGTTTGATTCCCTGGAACGAGTTGCCGATATCTTGAGAGAACTCCCATCTGTCGAGAGAGTCGTAGTCGTTCCCTATACTGAGAAGGACCCCGATATCAAGCGCGTCCCGAAGTCCATCGGCTATGAGGACTTCCTGTCGCGGGAGAGAGGGCTTGAGATTGCGTTTGAACAGCTCCCCTTTGACCATCCCCTGTACATCATGTACACCTCAGGAACGACTGGCCTGCCCAAGTGCATGGTCCAGGGGGCAGGCGGTGTACTTCTCAACCAGTTGAAGGAGTTGAAACTCCATACTGATGTCAGGCGTGAAGACACCATCTTTTACTTCACCACCTGTGGCTGGATGATGTGGAACTGGCTGGTATGTTCCCTGGGACTGGGTGCTACCGTGGTACTCTTCGACGGTTCGCCGTTCTATCCTGATGCAGGCGTACTCTGGAAGCTGGCCCAGGAAGAGAAGATGACCATCTTCGGTACCAGCGCCAGGTACCTCGGCGAGATTGAGAACCGCGGTGTGAAGCCGGGTACGGAGTATGCCCTGGGCCATTTGAAAATACTCCTCTCCACGGGCTCTCCCTTACCGGCAGAGGGCTTTGAGTTTGTGTACCGGAACATCAAGAGTGACGTACTCCTGTCATCCATCTCGGGTGGCACTGATATCAATGGCTGTTTCCTTGCCGGGAATCCCATCGTACCGGTCTATGCTGGCGAGCTTCAGTGTCGCGGCCTGGGGATGAATGTGCAGGCGTTTGACCCGGAGGGTAATTCAGTGGTGGGGCAGAAGGGTGAGCTGGTCTGCACCGCTTCCGCACCTTCGATGCCTGTCCGCTTCTGGAACGACGAAAGTAATGAGAAATACAGGAACGCCTATTTTGACGTTTACCCGAACGTATGGACCCACGGAGATTACATTGAAATCACGGAAAGGGGTGGTGCCATCATCTACGGCCGCTCCGACGCAGTCCTGAATCCGGGAGGGGTCAGGATTGGCACCGCCGAGATATATCGCCAGGTAGAGGGCCTCGACGAAGTCGAGGATAGTGTTGTCGTGGGGCAAAGGTGGGAAAACGATACCCGTATTATCTTGTTTGTGAAGTTGGCCGAAGGGGTGTCTTTGACCGAGGACCTTATCAAGAAGATAAGAGACACCATCAGGCGGAACACCACGCCCCGTCACGTCCCTGCCAGGGTAATAGCTGTTGATGATATCCCCTATACTATCAACATGAAGAAGGTCGAGAAGGCGGTCGTAAACGTCATTCACAATGAGCCTGTGCCTAATCTGGATGCGCTGGCCAACCCGGAGTCTTTGGAATACTACCGGGATATCGAAGAGTTGAAGACGTAACCGAAACACTCCCACGTGGTGAAGGAGAAACACATGAGCTACAATACCATCCTGGTAGAACGGAAAGGCGCTGTGGGCATTATCAGGTTGAACCGGCCTGAGAAACGCAATGCCATGAACGCCGAACTTATTGACGAAGCAGTCCATGCCCTGCAGGACCTTGATGCTGCCCCTGAAGTCAACGTTATTGTCATTATGAGCACTCACCCGCGGGTCTTCTGCGCCGGGAGAGACCTGGAGGAGGGCTCATCGGAGACAGCTACCAACATCGCCAGGCAGCGTGAGATATCCAACGGCCCGGCCTCACTGTTTCTCACTATCCGTTCGCTGAGAAAGGTCGTCATCGCCGGCGTAAACGGCTATGCGCTGGCCGGTGGTACCGGTCTGGCCGTCTGGTGCGACCTGGCCGTCGCTGCCGAAGATGCCATCTTCGGGCTTCCCGAAGCGAATGTCGGTCTGTTCCCTTCGGTGGTTGTCCCGGCCCTGGGGTACAATACCGCCAGTGCCAAGAAATGCCTGGAGCTTATCCTGACCGGAGACAGGATAGACGCTCACGCGGCTGAGCGGCTGGGCCTGGTGAACATGGTTGTACCGGCCGAAAAGCTGGAAGAAGCAACGCTGGAGCTGGCCGGGAAGATTGCCGGTAAAAGCCCCACGACGCTGCAGGTTGCCAAGAAGACCTTCTATAACATGCTGAATATGGAGTACACCCAGGCAACGAGGTATGGCGTGGAGATAACCAGCCTGCTTGCCGTCAGCCAGGACGGGATGGAAGGCCAGCGCGCCTTCCTGGAAAAAAGACCGCCGCAGTGGAAGAAAACAGCCTGACGATAGCTTTGCGGTCTGATGACAATCAGGAGGAAAGAGACCCGTGAAAGAGTTGAACCTGCCTAAAATAGTGGATTTATCCGAGTTGGTGCCCCGGGAAGGAGCCCAGCATCATGAGAAGTTCATATCTACCGACGCCAAAGTGTGGATGGTTCATGCTGCCATCGACTGCGGTTTCAAGCGTTTGGAGGCCACCAACTTCGCCAATCCACGGCGCTTGCCCCAGTTCCGCGATGCCCATGAAGTGATGAGGCGGATTGACAGTGAGGCCAGGAAGGGCGTTGAAATCACGGCGGTAACAATTACCGATAGAGGTATCAAAGAAGCGGTAAAGGCCAGGCAGGAAGGGTACGGCCCTGACCGGATTCTCAATATGATGTCCACCAGCGAAGCTCACAACCTGAGAAACGCCGGTCTGACCCATGACGAACACTGGAAGAGGGTTAAGGAGTGGGTAGACCTTACCCATGACAACGGAATGAAGATAAACGGTTGCGTGAGCACTATCTGGGGCTGCCCAATCAAGGGGCCCATGCCGATGAACCTGGGATGGGAGTTTGCTGAAAGGTTCCTGGAGGCCGGTACCGACGACATCGAGCACGCCGACCATGACGGACAGGCCACGCCGGACAGTGTCTACCGGTATTTTACCGAGGTGCTGGAACGGATGCCGGACCCCTCAAAGCACGTTTTTCATCATCACATGACGCGCGGTTGGGGTCTGGCCAATGTCCTGGCAGCCATGCAGGCGGGCATAGTCCGGTTCGAAAGCAGCTTCGGCGGTACCGGTGGCCAACCGGCTAACTTCGTGGATGATACTCCGGTCCCCGGTACAGGCTCGTATTACTACGCCGACCCGACGCAGGCAGGCCTGGTCCCCACTGAAGACCTTGTGGTGATGCTGGACGGAATGGGAATCGAGCACGGGCTGGATGTGGATAAGGTCCTGGATACAGGTAAGGTTGTTGAGCGGATACTCGGGCAGCGGCTGCGTTCTCAGTCCATAACCACGGGTCGGATACCCAGAGGCTCCACCGGCTACTAGTTACCTTGTTGTAGAAACACCAGCTAATATGTTCCGTGGGGTGAGACCCTTCGCTACGCTCAGGGTGACACGCCGTTGACATGTCATTCTGAGCTTCCCTCGCAGTGACAATCCCTCACCACTGTCATTGCGAGGAAGTGTGCCGACGTTTCGTCGGCCCGGTGACGAAGCAATCTCAGCACTGCATAGTCTCCAGTGTAACGACCCTATCCCCTGCCATACCCCCCTTGGCTTCATACGGCCTGGCTTGCCGCCTTCTCAGCGCATGGGATACACGACGTTTTGTCGCCTATGTCTCTCGTACGGGTTTCCATGACACTCTCACCGCAGAACGCACATTGCACGGACTCCACGATTCTGGCAGGCTCAGGCTCATCGATGCGTACTTCCTTAAGTGACACGACGTCCTCCTCCGGGGCGGATAGCAGCCATTCGATGAACCGGTCTCTGTCTTTGCGAGCATTCTCGGAAACATTGCGGGGACTGAAGACAACGCGCACGCCTCTCCCGGAGTTGCGACTGTACAGTGTATAGACCTGCTTCCCGTAGTCCCTGAAAATGAGGTTACCCTTGCCGAATGTGCAGCCGGAGAGACACTGCAGGGCGTCCACTCCGCAGGCGTCATTCTCCACGATTGCCACGATTTCCTCATCCGCCGCTCTGGAGTCCGACAGAACGGCCAGCGCCGCCTGTGACATCCGGTACCCGATTGCCAGCCCGGGGCAGCTATGACCGTGGAAGGCAATCAGGTCTTCATAGATTGGATTCATCTTCTCAGTCCTCCCGTTTCCATTCAGTCATGTACGGACCCCATCCCCGTGCGGCCCATCTGGGCCGCCTCCCCCTTCCCCTTGAAGGGGAAGGGGGATAACAGGTTAGAGAGGCGAAGCCTCTCTAAGACTCCCTAAGAGATTATCTCCGTTGGACTGGAAATCCGGCCCGTCACAGCACTGGCAGCGGCTACTGCCGGGCCGGCCAGATAGACCTCTGATTTGGGGCTGCCCATCCTGCCGACGAAGTTGCGGTTGGTGGTGGAGACGCAGCGCTCCCCCTCAGCGAGGATTCCCATGTAACCACCCAGGCACGGGCCGCAGGTCGGCGTGCTGACCACGGCACCGGCGCGGATGAAGGTCTCGATAAGGCCCTCTTTGAGCGCATCGAGGTACACCTGCTGGGTGCCGGGGATGACGATGCAACGTATCCTGGGGTGTACCTTCCTGCCTTCAAGAACGCGGGCGGCAGTCCGGAGGTCGCTGAGCCGGCCGTTGGTGCAACTGCCGATAACGGCCTGGTCAATCTCGATGTCTCCCACTTCACTCACCGGCTGCGCGTTGGATGGCAGGTGGGGCAGGGCGACTTGCGGCTCCAGGGAAGAGACATCGTACTCGATGGTCCGGGCATACTCGGCATCGTCGTCTGGTTCGTAGACGGTGTAGGGGCGCCGGGCGCGCGACTTCACGTATTCCAGGGTCTTCTCATCGACGTGGAAGATGCCCGCCTTGCCCCCGGCCTCGATTGCCATGTTGGACATGGTGAACCGACCGTCCATGGGCAGGGTGTCGATTGCCTCGCCGGTGAACTCCAGGGCGGCGTACAGGGCACCGTCCACGCCTATCTGCCCGATGGTGTACAGGATGAGGTCCTTGCCGCCGACCCACTCCCCGAGTTCTCCGTGGTATACAAGTTTGATGGTCGGTGGCACCTTCATCCAGATATCGCCGGTAGCCATTGCGGCGGCGATGTCGGTCGACCCCATGCCGGTGGCGAAGGCTCCCACGGCACCGTAGGTGCAGGTGTGCGAATCGGCCCCGATAATGACATCACCGGGCACCACCAGACCCTGCTCGGGCAGGAGCACGTGCTCGATACCCATCTGCCCGACATCGTAGTGCGGTATTCCCTGTTCGCGACAGAAGTCGCGCATGACCTTGGCCTGCTCGGCGGAGTTGATGTCCTTGTTGGGTACGTAGTGGTCGGCCACCATGACTATCTTATCGGGTTCAGCAACCTTGCTCAGCCCGAGGCGCCGGAACTCCCGTATCGATATCGGGGCGGTGATGTCGTTGGCCAGGATGACGTCCACCCGGACGTTAACAAACTCACCCGGGCTCACTCTCTCCCTGTCCGTATGGGCAGCCAGTACCTTTTCTATAAGCGTCAATCGTGGCTCCTCTCATCCGGCACGAAATCGGGCACTAGCCCTTCATCCGCTCCAGTTCCTGCTCTATCTGTTGCCGGGTCTCCCCGGTTAGGCCGGGTAGCTCCAGCGTCTTCCTCCTGAAGTCCTCAAGCCCGCCCGGCAGCGGGACCGGTGCTCTCTCATCCATGTCCTGCGCCCTGCCCTGAGTCGTGAATCTGAGGACGATAATGCGGCTGTTCTTCCTGACGAAGAGGGTGTGGCTCAGTCCGGGAGGGAAGACCACCAGGTCCCCCCATTCGGAGAGAAGCCTGGTCTGTATTCTGCCGGTATCGTCCCAGGCGCAGGCTTCAACCTCACCATCCAGGAGCATGACCGCCTCGTGCAGGGTGGCGTGTCGGTGTCCCGCCTGAAGCTGCGGCGTCAGTTCGGCGTCATGAAGCAACAGACCTTCTACTTCGTGCCTGATTCTTCTACTGATACCTCGCCACGTCGCGTTCTCACCTTCAAGCAACTCCAGTCCTTCGGTGCCTTTCCGGAACAGGAATAGCCGTGCTTCGGACGGCGGATCACCCCGCTTCGTCATCGGTCATACCCGGTCACAGTCATTCTTCCTCTCACCTTTCGGTGACGTCCATGTCCTTGCGATAAGCCACCTCTCTCCGTCGCAGGAGTCCTCTCCACAGCGAGCACAGAATGATTATCGGTATGAAGCTGACCCACCAGTGACACCACTCCAGACCTACATACAGGACTATGAACAAGCTCACCCCAGCCATGAATGAGTACAGGTACAGGAACAACTCGTGAGCGCTGACCCATCCCACCTTCATCTTGCGGTAGGCTGGCGAGATGTAGGGCACATACTGCTGCAGTTCGATGTTCTTGAATATCTTGTTCGCCAGGGTCGTATGCTCAATGAAAGGCGCACGCCAGGTGACGCAAAGCCAATACCCGGCCAGTGAGAGGATCAAGATGGTGCCTCCAACACATATTGCGAACACGTTAGGCACCGAGTGACCACCGGAAGTGAAAAGGACAGCAAGCAGCCCGGCAGTAATCACCCCGAAGATGTTGGTGAACCACAACCGTTCGTTCTCAATGTGCCGTGCGTGCAGCCAGTGCTGCTCGTAGACCGCCTTTAGCAGTTCTGCCCCTGTCTGCTTATCTGTGTCTGTATTCTCCAACTGGTTCTCTCCACTACACGTGAGTCGCCTGCTCCCGGTCAGCATCACTCGCTGGTGTGGGGGATAAACAGTATCACCAGTACAATAGCGGTTGCCACCGGTGCCACGATGTACATGCCCACTCCGGCGGCCAGGCCGATACCTGCTACTGCCCAGATTGTCGTGGCCGTGGTCAGCCCACCCACCAGGCCGCCTTCACGACGGATTATGGCTCCGGCACCGAGGAAGCCGATGCCGGTCACGATTCCGGCGGCAATGCGGGTGGGGTCGGCATCCGGGAAGGCCAGCGCAGAGACCACGGCAAACAGAGCGGCGCCGAGGCTTATCAGGCTGTGTGTCCTGGTCCCGGCGGGCTTGCCGGCCCGTTCCCGCTGGAAGCCGATGACAGCGCCAAGTGCGGCCGCCAGCAGAAGTCGCAGGACCATTTCCACTTCAGCAGGCATCTCACCCCCCGTACGGAAATCTAGGCTACCGTTTTCCTGGCGGCAAGTAACCGGTTCAGCGCGTTGATGTAAGCCTTGGCGCTGGCCACGATAATATCGGTATCCGCGCCACGACCGGTGTATGTTATTCCCTCACTCTCCACCCTTATCAGCACCTCACCGATGGCGTCTATCCCCTCGGTTATGGACTTGACGGTGAACTCCGTGAGCTTGCAGGGCACGGCCACAATCTTGTCAATAGCCTTGCAGGTGGCATCAACCGGGCCGGTGCCGAGGGCGGAGTCTGCCCTCGGCTCTCCCTCGGGGGTCGTCATCTGGACCGCCGCGGTGGGTATGCCGCGGTCGCCGCAGGAAACCTGAATGCGGTCGAGGCGATAGGCCTCGGCGATAGTACGTTGTTCCTCGGCAACCACGGACTCGATGTCTTTGTCGGTAACCTCTCTCTTCTTATCAGCCAGCTCTTTGAAGGCCGTAAAAGCGCGTTTGAAGTCTTCCTCGGGCAGGCTGTAGCCCAGTTCCGCCAGCCGCTCTTTGAAACCGTGCCGACCGCTGGTCTTGCCCAGCACTAGGCTACTGCCCGGAATGCCCACTGTCTTGGGGTCCATTATCTCGAAGGTCGACGGCATCTTTATTACACCGTCCTGGTGAAGGCCTGACGCGTGACGAAAAGCATTAGCGCCGACAATGGCCTTATTGGGCTGAACCGGGGTGCCGGTCAGCTCGCTGACCAGTCGGCTCGTTCGATATATCTGCCTGGTGTCGATACCGGTGGTGAGATTATAGAAGTCCTTGCGGGTCTTGATTGCCATCACAATCTCTTCCAGCGAGGCATTGCCGGCCCTTTCCCCGATACCATTGATTGTACCTTCTACCTGCCGTGCCCCTCGCCTGAGTGCTTCCAGGCTATTAGCCACAGCCATGCCGAGGTCATTGTGGCAATGGACACTGACCACCGCCCTGTCGATATTGGGCACATTCTGGAACACTCCATCGATAAGGTCGCCGAACTCCTGCGGCGTGGCATAACCAACCGTGTCCGGGATATTCACCGTGGTAGCGCCAGCATCAATGACTGCTTCAAGAATCTGGTAGATGTACGCAGGGTCGGTCCTGCTGGCGTCCATCGCGGAGAACTCTATGTTACTAACGTGCTTCCTGGCTCGCGCCACCGTGCTGCAGGACATCTCCAGGATTTCCTCACGACTCTTTCTCAGTTGATAGAACAGGTGAATGTCCGAAGATGAGAGCACAATATGAATGCAGGGATTCTCAGCGCCCTTAACGGCTTCCCAGCTCTTGTCTACGGCATCAAGGTTGGCATGGGTGAGAACGCAGATTACGGGGGTGCGGACCTCCCTGGCAATGAGGCTCACCGCCTCGAAGTCACCCGGGGAGGTTATGGGAAAGCCGGCTTCAATGACATCCACGCCAAGCTTCTCCAGTTGCCTGGCTATCTCCAGCTTTTCCTGGACATTGAGCGTTCCCCCGGCCGCCTGCTCACCGTCCCGCAGTGTAGTATCAAATATGGTTACCTTGTCCATAACATCCTCCTGAGAGAAGAAACAACCTCAATGGCCTTTATCCTGGAAGGTCTACTTTTCTTCTCCATGACTGTATTCAATAGACCAGCCATTACCCCTCCCCGTTAAGGAGAGGGGCCAGTAAGGATGAGTTTGTCTCTCCCAAAAGAGGCAAACCTGCCAAAACACTTCAATAGAGTGCCACTTTTCCTGTTGATAATATCAGACAATTCTTTGTCTGCTCCCCGTCTCTCAGTGTCTTATTAAATACTGGTGTCTTCTCCGTGGTTGGCTCTTCCGGGATAAGACTAAGTACTCTATGTACTGTGATTCTTACATATACCCCTTCAGCCAGGGCTTCACCTGGCTATCCTTTTAGCCAGGGCATCATCTGGCGTAACTCAGCACCGACCTCCTCGATAAGGTGTTCCGATTCCATGCGTTTCAGTGAATTGTAGACCGGGCGACCGGCCTGGTTCTCCAGAATCCACTCTTTGGCAAAGGTACCATCCTGGATATCAGCCAGAATCTGCGCCATCTCGTCCTTGACCATCTCGTCAATAACCCGTGGCCCGCGCGTGAGGTCGCCGTACTCTGCGGTATCGCTGACGGAGTAGCGCATGTAGCTCAGGCCGCCCTGGTAGATAAGGTCGACAATGAGTTTCAGTTCGTGGAGCACTTCAAAGTAGGCTATCTCCGGCTGATAGCCGGCCTCAACCAGGGTCTCGAAACCCGCCTTTATCAGGGACGTAATTCCGCCGCAGAGCACTGCCTGCTCACCGAAGAGGTCAGTCTCGGTCTCTTCGGCAAAGGTTGTCTCGATTACGCCGGCCCGGCTGCATCCGATGCCGGCGGCGTAGGCCAGTGCGATATCTTTAGCCTTGCCGGTGGCGTCCTGGTGGACGGCGATTATGGCCGGCGGACCGATTTCCTCGGTGTAGAGCTGCCGCAGCATGTGCCCGGGGCACTTGGGGGCTATCATGACTACATCGACGTTCGGCGGAGGTACAACCTGTCCGTAGTGAATGCTGAAACCATGGGAAAACAGCAGCGTATTGTTCGCGGCCAGGCCACCAGCCACGAACTGGGCATATATCTTTCCGTGCAACTCGTCGGGTGCCAGCATCGATATGATGTCCGCTTCCGCGGCTACTTTCGCAGCGTCGGCTACCTTGAAGCCGGCCTCCTTGGCGTTGTTCCAGCCCGGGCTGCCTTCTACCTCGGCCACTATCACCTGGCTGCCACTATCCCTCAGATTCTGAGCCTGAGCGTGCCCCTGGCTCCCGTAGCCAACGATGCCGATTACCTTCCCATCGAGTATCTTGAGGTCACAATTCCTGTCATAATATATTTTGGCCATTTCTTTCCCTCCTTATAGTGTGTTAAGAATCCTGCTGTGCCGGTTTTATCACCAGTGTCGGGTTTGAGATACCCAGCAGAACGCTCTCCGCAACGCTGCCGTATACCAGGCGACTCAGCCCGGAGCGCCCGTGGGTTGTCATGACAACGACACTGTAAGGGTTCTTGCCGGCATACGTGATTATCTCATCGGCGGCTTTGCCTACCAGTATTTCAGGTGTTATATGGGCACCGGTGTCCTGCAATCGCTTCGCCAACTCCGCCAGGTATTCTATGGCGACGTGCTTGCACCGCGTCATTTCCTGCTCCATGAACTCCCCCCAGTTGAGGGGGACGCCGGATAGCTCTGGAGAGTAGTAGGACGGCGCGATTGGGGGGTCACAGACCCGAAGAAGGGTGATATTCATCGGAGTGATGGTGCGCTGCTTCGCCAGTGTCCTGACGTGGGGAAGCACTGATTCCGCTCTCTCCGAACCATCCAGCGGGACCAGAAAGGTCTTCGAAGGCCACTGGTTATACGGCGTGGCATCCTCAATACCGGCGTGGACAAACCAGACCGGTACCTTTGATGCCCGCAATACCTTATCGGCGACACTTCCCATACGCCAGCGTCTGATTCCGGACCTTCCGTGGCTGGCCATCATGATGAGGTCAATAGTATTTTCTTCAGCAAAGTGAAGTATCTCTTCGGCATAATACCCGTCAGCCAGTTCACCGCGGACTTCTGCTACTCTGGCGTCCGGCAAAACACTGAGCCTTTCCTGGAGTTCCTCTACCTGGAGTCTTATTGTCTCGGCGGCGCGTTCTATGTAAGCCCGGTGAACAGGAATAAATTCGCGACCCAACTCGCTATAGACCTGAAGCAATACCACTTCCAGGTCCAGGCGGGCGGCGAGCTCTACTGCAAAAGGAAAAACCACCTCGGCAAGCTCAGAACCGTCCAGCAGTACAAGCATTTTCCGGTACATATCACACCTCCAATTGCTAGTCCACCAATACATTACCGCGCCGGCAGGACAAAATCAATCCCCGGGCTACTTTCGGTGGCTCCCCGTAGTCGGCGTTACCGGAAGCCCCGCTCTCCCGGGGGGAGGACGATAGGCCTACTCCCGCACGGTATCAGGTAACCCCCTCTGAGACGTTCTCAGGATGCTTTCTGTTTCCTGCCGCCGCCAGCGGGAGAGCCTTTCTCGGCGCTGAGCAGGCCGGAGCCCCCCCTGGTCATGGCGACTCTACCTGTTCTGGTCACCTCCCTGATGCCAAAGCCGTGCAGCAGGCTGAGCAGGGAGTCGACTTTGTCTTCATCTCCGGTAACTTCGATTGTCACCGAATCAGCCGCCACATCCACAATCCCTGCCCGAAAGATATCGACAATCTGCATGACCTCGCTCCGGCTGGCGGGGGTGGTCTTTACCTTAATCAGTGCCAGCTCGCGGGAAATAATGTCGTTCGCGGTGATGTCATACACCTTCACGGTAACAACCAGTTTGTCAAGTTGCTTCCTGAGCTGCTCCACCATAGCGCCGGTGCCTTCGACAACGATAGTCATGCGCGAAAGATGCGGTGTCTCGGCGTGTCCCACGGCAATACTCTCGATGTTGAACCCGCGCCGACGGCACAGGCTGGCCATGCGATTAAGCACGCCGGGTCTGTCTTCTACCAGGGCGATTAGTGTGTGCTTAGCCACTACGATTTCACCCCCTCTTTCTTCGGGGCCTCCAGGAGTTCGGCAAGGCTGCCTCCCGGTGGCACCATAGGATAAACATTCTCCTCCGGTTCTACCTGGAAGTCAATCACGAACGGTCCCGGTTCATTCATCGCCTGCTGGATTGCCGGGGCTACTTCATCCCGGTGCGTTGCCTTTGTCCCCGGAATACCGTAAGCCTCGGCTACCTTCACGAAGTCGGGTCCGGCCAGTGGAGTGGCTACGTAGCGTCTCTCGTGGAAGAGCTCCTGCCACTGCCGCACCATACCCAGATAACCGTTGTTGAAGATGGCTACCTTCAGCGGCAGTCTCTCCTGGGCAATTGTGGCCAGCTCCTGTATCGTCATCTGGAAGCTGCCGTCACCATCCAGGCACCACACCGTACTTTTGGGGCGGGCTATCTGCACCCCTATGGCCGCCGGTAGTCCGAAGCCCATCGTACCGAGACCCCCGGACGAGACCAGGCTATTCGGTTGTTCATACTGGTAGTGCTGGGCTGCCCACATCTGGTGCTGCCCCACGCCGGTAACGATTGTGGCGTTGTTCCGAGTAGCCTGGTACACTTTGTCGACCACGTATTGCGGCAGAATGGACTCGCTGTCCCTGATATCCAGGGACGGGTGTGTTCGGCGCCAGTTGTCCAGTTGCTCTATCCAGGCAAGATGCTGGGCTGAAGTAAGCTGCTTATTGAGCGCGCTGAGTACGTTCTTGACATCGCCCACTATCGGCACGTCGACACGTACATTCTTGCCAATTTCCGCCGGGTCGATGTCGATATGGATAATGCGGGCACGGGGTGCAAATGTGTTTACGGTACCCGTGGCCCGGTCATCAAATCTCATGCCGATGGCGATAACAAGGTCGGAGTCACTAACGGCAAAGTTGGCGTGGGCCATGCCGTGCATTCCGAGCATGCCGTAGCTCAGGATATGGCTCTCGGGAAAAGTGCTGATGCCGAGCAGGGTAGTAATCACCGGGATTTGCGACGTCTCTGCCAGTTCCTTCAGTTGGGCATAGGCGTTGGAGATAACTACGCCTCTACCGGCAATGATTACGGGTCTCTCAGATTCGTTTATCAGCTTGGCCGCCTTCTTTATCTGTGCCGGGTGCCCCTTGAGCGTCGGCTTGTAGCTGGGCAGGTCCAGTTGCTTCGGATAGTGGTATTCCACCTGCTCCGCAAAGACATCTTTGGGCACGTCAATCAGTACCGGTCCGGGCCGGCCGGTCCTGGCCAGGTGGAATGCTTCCTTGACTATCCTGGGCAGTGAGGCAGTATCCAGCACCAGGTAGTTATGCTTGGTTATCGGCAGGGTTATTCCGGTGATATCTATCTCCTGGAAAGCATCCTTGCCAATGAAGGGTCGGGCTACCTGGCCGGTAATTGCTACCATGGGAACTGAATCAAGGAAGGCATTAGCGATACCGGTCACCAGGTTGGTAGCTCCCGGACCGGAAGTCGCCATGCACACGCCAACCTTTTCACTGGCGCGGGCATAGCCATCGGCGGCGTGGGCGGCACCCTGTTCGTGCCGTGTCAGTACGTGACGGAGCTGCGGAAACTGTGGCAGGGTGTCATAGAGAGGCAGGATAGCCCCGCCGAGGATGCCAAAAATGACTTCCACGCCTTCCTTCACGAAGCCATCCAGAATCATCTGGGCGCCGGTCATCTTCATGATAGTGGTTCCTTTCTATGTGCTGAATACCGCTCCGGTGCTGGCTGATGTTACCTTTTCAATATAACGGCTGAGGTATCCTGTTTTCACCCTGGCTTCGAACTCACCCAGACGGGCAAGGCGCTGTGAAATCTCGTTTTCGCTGAGGTCTACCTCCAGTTTGTAGTTCGGGATATCAATTTTGATAACGTCTCCGTCCTGAAGGGCGGCAATCGGTCCGCGACTGGCTGCCTCTGGAGAAACATGGCCGATAGCGGCACCGCGGGAGCCGCCGGAGAAGCGCCCGTCAGTAATCAGGGCAACGTCTTTGTCCATACCCATACCGCTGAGCAGGGACGTCGGTGTGAGCATCTCCCTCATACCCGGTCCGCCTTTGGGGCCTTCGTTGCGGATGACCACTACGTCACCGTGCTTGATACCGCCAGCCATGATTGTGCCGGTTGCCTCCTCCTCGGACTCGAACACCCTGGCCGGTCCCACGTGGGACATCATTTCCGGGGCGACCGCACTCTTCTTGACAACGGCGCCGTCCGGAGCGATGTTGCCGAAGAGGATGGCGATTCCACCCGTGGCAGAATATGCATCGTCCATAGAGTGGATGACATCTCTATCCAGGACGGGGCAGTCCCTGATACTCTCGCCGACCGTCTTTCCCGATACGGTCACCGAGTCCAGGTTCAGCCTGTCCCTGACCTCGTTCATCACTGCGGGAATGCCGCCGGCACGGTCCAGGTCTTCGATGCGATTCTCTCCGGCGGGACTGAGCCGGCATAGAGTCGGGGTGGACTCGTTGATGTCATTCACTTGAGGCAGAGGGAAACTGATGCCTGTTTCATGGGCAATTGCCATGAAATGCAGCACCGAGTTGGTGCTGCCGCCCAGGGCCATATCCACCGTAAAGGCATTGTGTATCGATTTTGGGGTCACTATGTCACAGGGACAGGTGTTGTCCGCCAGCAGGTGCATGACCTGCTCCCCGGCGGCCCTTGCCAGTCTTATCCTCCTGGAATCTGTTGCCGGAATGGTGCCATTACCGGGCAGTGCCAGTCCTACAGCCTCGGTGAGGCAGTTCATAGTGTTGGCAGTGAACATGCCGGCGCAGCTTCCGCAGCCGGGGCAGGCAATCATTTCGAGCCGGGCCAGTTCCTCTTCACTCATCTGTCCGGAAGTAACCTTGCCCACGGCCTCAAACACGGATATGAGGTCGATTTTTTCATTACTTCCGGGCATACGTCCCGCCAGCATTGGCCCGCCGCTGATGAAGATGGATGGTACATTGAGCCTGACTGCCGCCATGAGCATACCGGGGACTACTTTATCGCAGTTGGGTATGAAGACCAAGGCGTCAAAGGCATGGGCCTCGGCCACTATCTCTGCCGAGTCGGCGATTAGCTCCCGGCTGGGCAGGCTGTACTTCATACCGGGATGGTTCATGGCGATGCCATCACACACGGCGATAGTGTTGGTCTCGAAAGGCATCCCGCCACCGGCATAAACTCCCTGCTTGACAGCTTCGGCAATACTCCGCAGGTGCATATGCCCGGGGACAATTTCACTGAAGCTGTTGATTATGCCCACGAAAGGCTTGTCAATGTCGGACCGGGATACACCGACGGCATGCAGCAGGGAGCGATGTCCTGCCCGCTCCAGTCCTTTCTTGACAGCGTCACTTTTCATCTTTTTTCACCTATTCTCGTCGCCCGCAACCTAAAAAAAAAGCCGTCCCGGTGGGACGGCTCTCGTGGAGGCGAACCCACTCACTGGTAACCGCTGATAACGATAAGTGCCAGTACCAGATTGTATCTGTTCATGTTTGGTACGATAGCACAGTCACTGGTTATTGTCAACTATCGCACAAGGATAGAGATGTGCGAAACTCTTTCCGAGACTAGCTCGACACAGCCTCCATGCCTACGGGAAAATGGTTCACCCCATACTGACGGTCTTCACTGGCAGGGGGTCTCCCTGACTCTATTGACACTCCCTGACAATAGAGCTAGACTCACGTCAAACGAGCATTAGATCCCACGCAGGAAGACAGCAAGGAATACCGACTCATCATGATGGACGAGCTTTGCAGACACCTCGATGGTGCTATCAGGATGGCCCTGTAGAATGTCCTGTGTGATCACCAATCCCGAGGCCGTGAGCGCTGAATGGCTAACGAAGGCGCTTCGCCAAGGCGGGAGTCTTCCGCGGGGCCAAGTCGTCAGTGTGCGTGTCGTTTCTGAGTCATCATACTCATCTATCATCGGGCGGCTGACGCTGACTTACTCTGACGATGCTCCCCCGACAATGCCTACTCGTCTGTTCTTGAAGATCTCCAATCCCAGCGCGGAGCAGCGCGTGGTGGGGAGCAGTCAGAGGCGCAACGAAGTCGAGTTCAACAACAAGGTCGCTGCGGTCATGCCAAGCCCGCCGATCGTACGCTGTTTCCAGGCCGTCTACTGCGAAGAGACCGGCGCCGCGTACCTGATCTTCGATGACGTGTCTGAAACTCATTTCCAAGTCGAACCCTCTTTGCCGCCGCCAGCGCACCAAGCAGGAAAAGCAATCGACGCCTTCGCCGAGTTCCACGCTTTCTGGTGGGATCATCAGAGACTCGGCGATATAGATGCGCTCCCGAGTCAGAAGTCGGTTGCGGAGCATGTGAACAACACACGCGAGCACTTCCCTCGGTTCATGGACTTTCTCGGTGACCGTCTTATTGCTTCACAACGTCAAGTGTACGAAAAGACGCTCGCCTCGCTGCCAAACCTGATGGAACGTGTGACCCAAGGCAAGAACCTAACACTGATTCATGGTGACTCAAACTGGGGAAACGTGCTTCTACCGTATGATCCCGATACGGATAGAGCTCTGATTATCGATTGGCAGCTCTGGGGTGTCAGTTTTGCCGCTGAAGATCTTGCCCACCTGATGGCGTTGTACTGGGAGAAAGAGCATCGTCAGCGGATGGAAAGAGACCTGTTGACCCGCTATCATCAGGGGCTGATCCAGCATGGCGTTGAGAATTACGAATGGACTGAGTGCTGGAACGATTACAGACTTGCCGTCATCTTGCGTGTCCTATTCATGCCCATGTGGTTCTGGGAGAGCGGGTCCCCGGATTCCCGGTGGCAACGAAGCCTTGTACGGGCCATGCAGGCATTTGAGGACTTGGGATGTCTGGAACTCTTGGAGAGTTAGGAATAGAGCTGAGCAAGTGCATGCAGCGGCCTCTGCTAAGCAACAATAGTCCGTTTTGTCACCCGATGCCACCACGAACGATGGACATATTCCTGCCTACTTGGAGTCCATTTGAGACATAGAAGGGTCCGCCATAATTCACGCCCAAAGTCCAAGAATGAGTGACGTGCCCCCCACCATCGACAAGAAGAAAGCGTTATGGGGACTGGTTGGTAGGACTGCTGGTGGTGACACTCCCACACACCTGCCGGAGCGCTTCCGTGGATATGGCACCTTCCCGCAGAACGACCGGCGTTTCACCGGTTAGGTCAATAATAGTCGATTCCCGTCCGGTGCAGCGCCCGCCTTCATCAATGACCATGTCGACTTTATCGCCGAACTGCGAGCGTACCTCAGCGGCGGTGAGCGGACTGGGCTGGCCGCTGACGTTGGCGCTTGTACCTACCAGGGGCATCCCGATACCTTCGATGAGGGCTATCGGAATTGGGTGGTCGGGTATTCGTACGGCTACGGTGTTACCCCCGGCGGTGACGATATCGGGAACGGTACCGGACGCAGGCAGCACTATCGTGAGGGCTCCGGGCAGGAAGCTATCGATTAAGCGGCAGGCAACCGGTGGTACCTGCCCGGCCAGTTCGGCTATTTGTGATGCGTTTGCCACCAGCAGGGGAAGGGCCATGTCCTGCGGTCTCTGTTTGGCCTGAAACACACGCTTCACGGCACGGGGAATGCTCATACCGGCGCCCAGGCCGTAGACAGTATCGGTAGGATAGGCGACTATTCCTCCCTGCCGGAGGATGATAACAGCCCTTTCAACTTGCTGCTGGACATCAGGGGAGAACCTGTACAACATTGGTCCGGTACCTGCCTGGAGGTGCATTCTGCCTGATGAGAGTATACCACGAAGGTGATATTCGCCCAATATAGACTGACTCAGGATGTATTGACATCAGGCGCATATTGTCCCATACTCAAGGCTATATTGTTCCTTGCCGGACGGGTGCGGCGTGGAGAAAGGTGACCTCTCACGGTTACTAATCTCAATGAAGCGGATTGATGCTGTAATCGGCTGGTTGACACTTAAAGGTTGCATAGCATGACGGCGGTCCTCACAGGAATCAAGGTCCTTGATTTCAGCCGGTATATCGCTGGCCCTTATGCCGCTATGCTCCTCAGTGAGCAGGGGGCGGAGGTGACCAAGGTAGAGAACCCGGAGGGGGACCCCTTTCGCGGCCGGCCGGGTTTCCTCGTGTGGAACCGTTCCAAGAGGGGCATCACCCTCAACCTGAAACAGCCCGAAGGCCGGCAAATCGCCCGTGAGTTAGCCAGGCAGTCCGACGTTATTATCGAGAGCTTCCGCCCCGGCGTGGCCGACAGGTTGGGTATAGGCTACGAGGCGGTCAGAGAACTCAACCCCCGGATGGTCTATTGCTCCATCTCAGGTTTTGGTCCTGACGGCCCATACAGGGACGTGCCCGGCTGGGATGCTATTGTGGGTTCGATGACGTTGCTCTATATCGGCCAGGGGGGGTCGGGTGGCCCACCGCTCTACCTGGTGATGCCCATGCCGAGCTACTATACCGCCCTCATGGCTTCGTTCAGTATCGCGACAGCCCTTCTCACCCGTGAGACAACCGGCAGGGGACAGAAGGTGGACGTTTCTCTCTTCAGGTCGATGC
>JADHXC010000065.1 GCA_016783135.1 Dehalococcoidales bacterium
TAACCCCAGCTCTGACATGGTCAATTCCTGTCCTTTGTGGTACCCTTTCTTCATCGGTATATCCTCCCTTTCTATTACCTGGCTTTTCTATAGGGTAGGATATGCCGATTCCTTTTTCCACCACATTCGGGACACTGCCGACCTACAGGCTTATCATCAACCAAAATCACGAAACATCTTCCCAATTCTGGAGCTGAGTCGTTGAAGTAATGCGGCTTGTAATCAGCACAAAATTCTTCCCATGTTGGGATTGGATGGTCAGGAAATTGAGGTGGACCCATTATTGAAGAAGTGATATTAGATTTGGCTAACCATTCGTAGATAATACGTTTGTCCTGTTCTGTAGCAGGCCGGAGCATGACTTGTTCTCCGTAGATATTCATCTATTATCCGAAGTGCTTCTCTTAATACTGTGCACAAACAATATCACTGTGATAATGGTAAGTCAAAAGTCGAAAGATCATTGGACAAACATCGGGATGTTCACGTGGGCTAATGCTTATCCTCAGCCAGATTGTACAGGTATGCTTTCAACTCTCCAACCCCTCAATCACTCTCACAACTTCCCCCTCCCCCATCCCCTCTACCGCTATTACCTTCCGCCGGTTGGTGCGGCCTTTCTCGATTGATATGCTGCTCCTGCTCACACTGAGGATATCGCTGAGGAACTCAATCAGCTCCCGGTTGGCCTTTCCCCTGACCGGAGGCGCCGCGATGCGGATGTGCAGGATGCCGTCGATATAGCGCGTTATCTGGTTCCGGTTGGCGCCGGGCTGGACCTGCACCGTAATAAGGGTGCGCCCTTTCTTCATCTTGAGTAGTTGACCCATCTGTCCTGTGGAGTGACAATAGGCAGTAATATACTTAACATAACCTTAAAAACAAATCGAGCCTGTTAGCTGTGATTCGTTTCCCTTCAGCATTTTTTCGGTGTGCCAGCAGTATTATTCAGTGACTGGGCATTCCCTTGGCTATACCGAATAATCGCTGCGCATTCTGTGTCGTGTCTCTCGCCACCCTCTCCACGGACTCTCCCCTGATGCTGGCCAACTCGACCACGGTATCTCGCACGTAGGCCGGTTCGCAGCGCTTCCCACGAATCCTCTGCGGGGCGAAGAAGGGGCAGTCCGTCTCCACCAGCAGCCGGTCGGAGGGGATGGCGCGTATCGTATCGTGGGCGTACCTGCTGGACGGGTAGCCGATGTAGGCTGCCAGGGAGAGATAGAACCCCATGTCCAGGTACTTGCGGGCGGTTTCGGTGTCTCCCACGAAGCAGTGAATGATGCCCGGAGGCGATGTGAGGGAAGCCCCCAGGTTTCGTGTCCAGTCGCGCAGTATTGGCAGCATCTCTTCGTGGGCCTCGCGACAGTGGACTACGATGGGCAGGCCAAGCTCCGCCGCCAGCGCAAGCTGCCATCCCAACGCCTCCCGCTGCCGCTCACGGGACGAGTAGTCCCGGTGGAAGTACAGTCCGATTTCGCCGATGGCCACCACCTTTGGGTGTTGGGCCAGCTCGGCGAGGGCGGCGATGTCATCTCTGCTTACGGCATCCGCACCGTGGGGGTGGAAACCTGCCACCACCAGTATTCCGGGGTGCTGCTCCGTCAGTGCAATCGCCTCCCGCACCGACTCCAGTTCCGTCCCTACGGTTACGATTGTGCCAACACCGGCGTCACGCGCACGGGCAATTACGTCGGCACGGTCTTCGTCGAACTCTCTGGCGGTCAGGTGGGCGTGGCTGTCTACTATGGATACGTCAGGAGTGGTCATTCAGGGCTTCCTCGCCGCCCCGATAAGCTCCCCGATGTCCTCGATTCCTTCATCACGCATGAACTTCTCTATCCCTTCGAGGACATCCAGCGGCGCTCGTGGGCTGGTCAGGTTGGCGGTGCCCACCTGGACGGCGCTGGCACCTGCCATGATAAACTCGAGCGCGTCGGCGGCGGACGTAATCCCGCCGCATCCCACCACCGGTACACTCACAGCATCGGCCACCTGGTAGACCATGTAGAGCGCCACCGGCTTGATTGCCGGGCCGGACAGTCCTCCGAAGACGTTCCCTAGCAGGGGTTGCCTCTTTACGGTGTCTACCACCATGCCCTTGAGGGTGTTTATCAGCGAGACGGCATCGGCACCGGCTTCGGCCACGGCGACCGCCACCCCCACGATGTCACCGGTATTAGGGGTGAGCTTGACCATCACGGGCAGCGAAGTTGCTTTCCTGACCGCCGCAGTCACTGCTGCGGCGGGACCGGGGTCAATACCGAACTCGGCACTGCCGGCAGCTACGTTGGGGCAACTGATGTTCACCTCGAGTCCGCTGACTCCGGCTACCTTGTCCAGCCGGGCGGCCAGCCGCGCGTACTCCTCGATAGTCTCACCGGCGATATTGACGATGACGGGCACCTGCCAGTCTGCCCAGAGCGGTGCCTTTTCCCTAATCAGTGCCTCAACTCCTATGTTCTGCAGCCCGATGGAGTTGAGTACGCCGGAGGGTGTCTCAGCCAGTCGTGGCTGGGGATTGCCCTCTCTCGGTTCGAGGGTCGTGCCCTTGCATACGATGGTCCCCAGCCTCTGGACATCAAGCAGGTGGCCGTACTCGGTACCATAGCCGAATGTACCGGAAGCGGTCATCACCGGGTTGGCTAGTAGCAACCCCTTTTTATTTTGCGGGGCAAGTTGGACGGCAAGATTCACAACAACTCCTCACCCTTTGGTAGCCCCCCACTTTAGTGGGCACTCACGACTATTGTAGGCGGAGTTGCTGTCGGGGTCAATCCCGACAGTCCGATGATGACGATTCCGGATTTTTCCACCCTTTAATACCTCTCTCCATGCGGGCTCTGGGAACCATGATAGCTGAGTCTGGTATCCAGGACAAATACTCGGGTCCCGGGCTGCGTTTCCTCATCTCTGTGTGGAGCTATGTCAGTGCTCCTCGGAATGCACTCCCTCCCTTGAGAAGAGAAGGGGGAAAGCGATATCGCTCAGGCAGCATGGCAACCACACGGCAAGGAAGAGGAAGGCGAATATCGGCAGGACAAGGAGCCATTCTACCGTTGTGCCCATGGCCATGATGATGTGGAACAGGGATGCCCAGGTGCTCAGGAAGACGTGCCCGGCGTGAGGGAACCTGGTCACAGGCTTCCAGAGGCCCAGAGCAATACCGAGTAGAGCGGCCGGGTTCACCACCCACCACATCTCGATGAAGCCAATGTGAGCTTCCGCGTGGGGCAGGTGGAGCAGGCTCTCCCCGAGAAAGGGGACCAGGGAATCACTGATGGTGGCAATACCGATTGACCCGAAGTACCCGATGAGGATAGTGGGCAGGATGCGCCCGCGCGAGTGACTGCGGTACATTACCGTTGTGACCCCGGCACTTAATACCACGTGCAGCGGGTGTAGTATGCCAAACACCGTTTCCGATGCACCGGAGACGACCGGGAGTGTATCGGTCAGGGCGATAATGATGACGAAGACTATCCCGGAGGCAGCGCCGAGCACTGTGAACGGAACGTGGTGTCTCAGTTCGGTTACTATTAGATGAAACATCCTCTATTTACCTGGCGGCGGATACAGTACCGGACATCTTCTGGCACGTACGGCAGCGGCCGGTGAATTCAAGTATGTGGTCATCGATTCTGAACCCGCTCTCCCGGGTCAGCCTTTCTTCCAGCCCTGCCAGATTGTGCCCGGTGAAGTCAACGACTTCACCGCAGCCGGAGCATACCAGGTGGTGATGGTGCTGGGGTACGCTGAGCGTGTAGCTGGGGAAATTGGTGCCGGTGTGAAGCTCGCAGACGAGGTTAAGGGCGATAAGAACCTCCAGGGTACGATAGACGGTCACCAGGCCGATGCCGGGGTGGTCCTGGTGAATCCTGTCGTGTATATCGGCGGGCGTAAGGTGGTCGTTGCTATTGGCGATAGCGTGGATAACGGCACGACGTTGTGGGGTCGCTTTGTATCCGTTTCGTCTCAGGGCAGCAACGATAGTCTTCTCGGTAAGTTTCATCTGAGGCGTTAAATGAAAACGATTGTCAATTACAGTCTAAGAGAAGTGAGAGCAGGTTGTCAAGCTCCGGAATGGGGAGTGAGCCTGGCCAGAGCATTGGTGGGCGACGGGACGGGGTATGGCCCATCTGCCTACACCCCTTCCAGGTACTCCGTGCCGATGACGCCCAGCTCGGAGAGTCGGGCTATCTCTTCTCCGGACATGCCCAGGAGCTCTCCGAAGACGTAGTCGTTATGCTCGCCGAGGCAGTTGGGTGGAATCCGGATGTCCGCCGGCGTCTTTGAATACCTGAAGAACATCCCCGGGTAGCGGTGGGTGCCGGCCTCCCGGTGGGTGACCTCTTGGAAGAAGCCCCGCTCGTTGAGGTGAGGGTCGCTGTACTCGTCGGCCGGGGTGAGCATCGGACCGGCGGCCACTCCCACAGCCTGGAGGATATACATGACTTCGTACGGGTCGTGCTGTACCGTCCATTGCTCGATGTGCCTGTCCATCTCATCCTGGTTTGCCCAGCGACAGAGTACGTCGGTGAAGCGTTCATCCTCTGTCCAGAGAGGGTTACCCAGTGCCTTGCAGAAAGCCTGCCACTCCCCGTCCGACGTGACGGAGATGGTGACCCACCTGTCCTCACCACGGCAGCGGTAGCAGCCCTGCGGCGCATTCGAAGGGTCACGATTGCCGATGGCCTCGCCGGTTCTCCCGTTCATGGTGTAGTCCATCAGGGTCTCGCCCATGTGGGGGAGAAAGCCCTCCGCCTGGGAAAGGTCAATGAACTGTCCCTTGCCGGTTTTCTCGCGGTAGTGCAGTGCAACCAGAGCGGCGAAGGCTACCGTACTGGCGGCCACGTTGTCGGTCCAGACCGGAATCGTATCCCGCTCGGTGAGGTCGGACCCGGGGTAGCCCCGGAGCACCGTCATGCCGGTTATGGCATCAAGGTTGGTGCCGAAGGTGCTGTAGCCCTTGTAGGGGCCTTCCTTCCCCAGACCGGACGCCGAAATCATGATGATATCCTGCTTCACCTCTTTAAGTGCCTCATAGCCCAGTCCCAACCGTTCCATGGTGCCCTGGGAGAAGTTCTCGATGATAACGTTACTACGCCGCACCAGCTTATGGTATACCTCAATCCCTTCGGGCCGGTTCAGCTCCAGGGTTATGCCGAGCTTGTTACGGTTCATGGCGTGCAACTGGAACCAGCGGTCCCAGGGCCTGTCACCGGGCTCGCCGTCCACATAACCTGGATATTCCTCCAGCCCGGGTGCCGGCCGGGGGCGGTAACCCCTGGTCATGGCGGGAAAGCGTCCGATGGACTCTACCCTTATGACCTCAGCGCCCATATCGGCGAGTAGCGTGTTGGCCGCCGTTCCGGTGTAGACAATACCGTGGTCGATAACCTTGATACCTTTCAGGGGTAGTTGGGACATAGGTACCTCCTGCTGAATTTATAGAGACCGTTTAGATGATGTTCATCTCGCGCAGTCGCACCAGGTCCTGGCGACTGTACCCCAGCCGCTCGCAGTAGACTTCATAATTATGCTCGCCGAGCAAGGGTGCCGGTTTCTGCGGTATCGTGGGTGTCTCCGGCAGCTTGAACGGTAACCCGGGGTAGGTAGCCCTTCCGATAACGGGATGTTCTATCTCCTGAAAGAAGTCGCGGGCGTTGAACTGGGTGTCCTTGAGGACTTCATCTATGGCGTATACGGGTGTAACCGGTAGCCGCTGCGCCTGCGCCGAGTGAAACAGCTCGTCACGAGTGTGCGCCAGTAGCCAGGGCAGGAACAGGGCATCGAAGTCACCGTGGTGCTCTCTCCTGGCTTCCGGAGTGGCGAATCTCTCATCCTCAACCAGCTCGGGCATTCCCATCCAGGCAGCGATACGCGGCCAGAAGAAACCGACTATCCCGTAGACGAAGATATGGCCGTCCTTGCATGGGTAGACGCCCCACGGGAAAGCCCCCTCTCTGCGAGCTCCCTGCCGGCCGGCCTGCGTCCCGGAGAACGCATAGCCCATCAGTACGGCCGCCCCTTCCGGGGGAGCCACCATGCACTCCATGATGGAGACGTCCACGTGCTGGCCGACTCCGGTTGCCTTGCTCCCGAAGTAGGCTCCCATGGTGACCGCGGCAGCGTGTGTCCCCGCCAGGTATTGTGACTTGTAACCGGGGAACCGCAGCGGTTCACGGTCGGGTTCGCCTTCGTTATACATGTGAACGCCCATGGCGAAACTGACCAGCTCTGTTGCCACATAATCACGGTAGGGGCCGGTCTGTCCGAAGTTGGAGATGGACGTCATCACCAGCCCCGGGTTGGTACTGTCCAGGGCATCGTAATCCAGGCCCAGACCGGGCATCACCCTCGGTGAAAAGTTCTCTACCAGTATGTCGGCGTCTTTGAGAAGCTCACCAAATATTCTGGTGCCGGTAGCGGTCTTCAGGTTGAGGGTGATTCCTTTCTTGTTGGTGTTCAGGTGGAGGAAAAGGCCGCTCTTCTCAGGGTGGGGGTCATCTCCGTGGAAGGGACTCAGTCGCCGCGCCCCGTCACCATCACCGGGCTTCTCAATCTTGATGACCTCTGCACCGTAATCGGCCAGGAGCTTGGTGCAGTACGGGCCGGCCACATAATGAGTGAGGTCCAGCACCGTGAGGTCGGTCAGCGCTTGCTGCATGACTTTCCTCCTGTCATGAAATTAGTGGACAGGTAGCTTGTGCTGCCTGTCCACTCCCAGGTACAGTCTGGCAAGATTTTCGCCGATTGCGTTCGGCTTGTCAAGCTGATTGCGTTCGGCTTGTTAAGCCGATTGCGCCCCCGTTGTCAAGGAATCGCACTCGTCCGGTACACCAGTGACAGACAGGGCCAATGGCGACAAACCAGGTAAAAAAAAGAAATAACGGGAAACGAATCGAGGCTAACCGAGCGTGCATTGTTTCCAACGTTATGTCCAGTGGTCAGAAGGATGCCAGACCTTTCTTCATAATAATATGGTAACCCTATCCCCTTTATCCCCTTCCCCTTATCGAAGGGGAAGGGGAAGAGATTCTCTAGAGGGGCTTCGCCCCTCTTTGACTCCCCGTTCTTTCCTGTCATTCTGAACGGAACGCAGTGGAGGGCCGCTCTAGCAGCGGCACAGAATCTAACGCTCCACAAAAGATTACTTAATTACCTCTTCGGCTTTTGCCTGTTAGCAAAGCTAACAGGTAAACTCAGAATGACAGAGAGAGATTCTTCGCTTTGCTCAGGATGACCGTGTAGCCTATTGCTAGCCTGAGGGGAAAATAGTAGAATTGAGGGGATTTTCGCAAAGGAAGAAAGGAAAGCTGATGAGTAATCGTTTCAAGGTCAGTATCATTGGTGCCGGTAACGTTGGTTCTTCCTGTGCGCAGCGTATTGCCGAGCGCGACTATGCCGATATTACCCTGCTCGATATTGTCGAGGGGCTGCCCCAGGGCAAAGCGCTGGATATCCAGGAATCGGGCCCGGTGCTCGGGTTCGACACCTGTCTGAAGGGGACCAACAGCTATGCAGAGACCGCCGGTTCGGACGTGGTAGTAATCACTTCCGGCGTGGCCCGGAAACCGGGTATGAGTCGTGACGACCTGCTTCTGACCAACAAGGAGATTATTGCTGCGGTCACCCGGAATACCGTCAGCCAGTCACCGGACTGCGTGGTTATCGTGGCTACAAATCCGGTCGATGCCATGGTCTACCTGGCCCTTCATGAGAGCGGGTTCAACCGGGACCGCGTATTCGGTCTGTCCGGTGTCCTCGATACCGCCCGATTGAGCAGCTTCATTGCTGAGGAACTCGACGTATCCGTTGAGGATGTGGCTGCCTGCGTCCTGGGAGAGCACGGCCGCAGCATGGTGCTTGTCCCCCGCCTGACCACGGTCAACGGCACCCCGATAACCGAAATCCTGCCCGCGGAGACCGTTGACCGGCTGGTGGAACGTACCGTCGGCGGTGGAGCGGAGATTGTCGGGCTGCTCAAGACCGGGAGCGCCTTCTACGCACCGTCAGCGGCGATTGCCCAGATGGTGGAGGCAGTCCTGCTCGACAAGAAGAGGATTCTGCCCTGTGCGGTGCGCCTGGATGGAGAGTACGGTATAACGGACACCGTCATCAGCGTGCCGGTGAAGCTGGGCCGCAGTGGTGTTGAACAGGTAATCGAGTTGCAGCTAACCGAAGCAGAGCGTACAGGTCTGACGGACTCGGCAAAGGCGGTGCAGGAGCTGATAAAGGTAATGAAGTTAGGGTAAGGAGTGCATAGTCCATGGGGTCAGAAAACCAGGAGTGGTTGATCCTAGAGGCCGACATTGTGAACTGGCTCAGAGAGAAGTACTCAACTCGATTGCAGTTCAGGAACTCTTATCAAAGTATCGTCGGCTTTCCATCGGATGGCTTTCGGAGCGATGGGATGCTAACTGACGGCGAGACGCTACTTGCCATCGAGATTGAGGCTCGGCAAACGCATCCGGATACCAACGTCGGCAAATACTGGCTCTTGCACAAGGAACACAGGCAGTACCAGAGGATAATCCTCTTCCACGTTTTCACGCCCTTGTTCGACTCCTACGGCTGGCGGAAGAAGTTAGCTGAGTTCTACGCCGTCCAGATGAAGGGCGAAGTTCCCATTGAGTACATCCTGAAAGATCTCAGAGAGAGTCCTGACTACAGTGTGGCTTTGAGGGAACTGAAGAGGGAGGTCGCTGCCAAAATCGAGACCGCTTTCCAGTGAAGCCACATGTTGGCTAAGCGAAGTGTACTGTATCGTGCGTCAGGGCATAAGTGGTTCACAAGCTGATGCAGCAAGGTAGACCTGCAGCAGAGGGGGAGTCCTAGAGGGGCGCAGCCCCTCTGGAGAAATATTCTCCCCTTCCCCTTGTGGAAGTGCACAATTGGCAGTCAAGTTGGTGATAGACTACCTGGGAGAGCCGGCTATCCGGTCGCCTGGTAGAGTACGTCTTAGCCAACATAAGAAGCCCGATGTCCCACACCGTCCCTCCAGGTAGTATCTGGTTCTTTTCTGTTGTTACCGCGGTGATGTATCGTACCTGGACATACCATCATATACTACCTGATACTGAGCAGTTTGTCAGCAAAATGTCGGCGGAACGGGGCAGTGAATCGGAGGGAGAGAGAACAAAGGAGTTACACCCTACCGTTGTTATTATCACTGGGAGGTGACCAATATGAATCTCAATCAGAAACAGACGGATGCCTTACTCAAGATACTTGAATACGAGCAGACCCATGACCCGGAAGACTTCAGCCTGGGATGGCGTTGGAGTGACGTCCGTGCTGCCCCGGCTACTCTGAATAGTCTATTGCTGAAGGGACTGCTTGAGGAGAAGTTCCACTCAAACAGCCATCGGGGATTGCTGCTAACCGACCTGGGTCGAGAGCAGGCAACACTGCTGACGGAGCCAGCAAAGACCTGTGAGAAACACCAAGATGAACCCTTGACACTCCCCAATGACATCTTCGAAGACATCATTGGCCATGAAGATGTCAAAGAACTCCTTATGGCCGCACTCCTGGCGGACAAGCCGGTGCATGTGCTGCTGGCAGGTCCACCGGCACTCGCAAAGTCCCTATTCCTGTGGGACATAGAACGAATGTGTGGTAAGCAGGCTCTATGGCTTGTTGGCTCAGCAACCAGCAAGGCAGGACTGTGGGACGTGGTAGCGGAACGAGAGCCGCAGATTCTGCTCATCGACGAACTGGACAAGATGAGCGCCGTCGATACCGCGGCATTACTCAGCTTGATGGAGGGTGGCAGGCTGGTGCGTGCCAAGAAGGGTAGGACACTCAATGCCACCGTTACCACCAAGGTGGTGGCGGCAACCAACCGGGTGGCCAGGCTATCTCCGGAATTGATGTCCAGGTTCGCCATGCGGATGCTAAGACCTTATGACACGGCACAGTTCCATTCGGTCGTCAAGGGTGTATTGGTACTTCGTGAGGGCACTAGTCCAGAGCTTGCGGAAGAGATAGCCAGGAAGATTAGCGGTGATTGTCAGGATGTACGAGACGCAGTGAGGGTCGCCCGCCTGAGCCCACAACTGGGCATTGACAAAGCGGTCCGGCTGCTCCTGAACTGAGGGACTCTATCCCACCTGCGGTAATCAACCGTACCGTATACCTGCTCCCATATC
>JADHXC010000020.1 GCA_016783135.1 Dehalococcoidales bacterium
TAGTTGCCGCGATAGATGTCGGCCTCTTCACGGCGATATCGGAAGGCGCCCATGAGCCGGCACAGGTGGCGGAAAAGCTTGACGTACCCGCGGAGAACGCAGAGCGATTGATGATTGCCTGTGCCACACTGGATTTGCTCAAGAAAAAAGGTGGCAAGTACAACAATGCGCCTGATGTCGAGAGATACCTGGTCAAGACCGGCCGCACCTACTTCGGTGATTACCTTGTCTACCAGACCAGGGCTGATTGGGATAGCTGGAAGAACATCGTCAATGTGATAAAACCTCCCAGGGCAAGATACGAGTCCATGTGGAAAGACCCCCAGGCGGCTCGCACCTTCACCGTCGCCGGCTACAACTCTTCGATCAGTGCTGGCCACAAACTAGCCAGGGAGTTCAACTTTTCAGACTATTCACTGCTTCTTGACCTCGGTGGTGGCTCGGGCTGCTATTCAATCGCTGCTTGCCTGAGGCACCCGAATCTCAGGACAATCGTTTTCGACCACCCCTACATCTGCGCCGTTGCCGAGGAGTTCATTGCTCAGGCTGGGCTATCCGACCGCATTCAGACGCACCCCGGCAACTTCTTTGAAACTGATTATCCTCGTGGGGCAGACCTCATATCTTACATAACTCCTCTTCAAGTGTACGAGAGGGATGATGTCCAGTGGCTGATCAACAAAGCGGTCAATGCACTGGAACCTGGCGGTACGATGCTTGTAGTGGAGTACATGCTTAATGATGATAAGACGGGGCCTCCTGATTCGGTGTTTCGCCACCTGATGGGACTGGCCCCTGGACGAGAGGGCCGTGTCAACACCGGAGCTGAGTTCTGTGAGTTTCTGAAGAAGACCGGCTGCGTTGACATGGAAGTCACCGAGTTCATCCCCGGTTCTCTGGGGATCGTCACTGGCAGGAAGCCGAAGTAGTAGGAAGACATGTCCAAACGACGCAGCAGAACTGACTGACGAACGGGAGAGTGAAAATGGCTTACGAAACAATCCTGGTAGAGAAGAAAGGTGCTACCATGGTAATCACCCTCAATCGACCGGAGAAGCTCAACGCCATGAATGGGCAGATGCTGGCAGAGATTGACCAGGTCCTGGCTGAGCTCCGTAGAGACACGGCTACCCGCTTTGTCATCCTTACCGGAGCTGGCAGAGCTTTTACCTCAGGTGCAGATATGGGGCCACGAGGCGCACCTCCAGCCGACACCACCCAGGCCGTCTCCGAACAGCAACGTTTGCTGCAAGTGGCTCGGGAACAAGATATGGTGCAGATGGCGGCTCACGATAGGATACGCAGCTACCTGAACCTGGAGCAGATAACCATCGCCGCTGTTAACGGATACTGTCTGGGAGCCGGACTCGTTTTCGCCATTGAATCTGATTTCATAATAGCCGCAGAGGATGCTCTCCTGGGCATCCCTGAAGCAAATACAGGTATCTTCTATACCTGGGGTTCCAGTGCCAGACTCAGCCGTCTGGTAGGACCGATGTGGGCCAAACACATGATTATGACCTGCGAGAACGTCACTGGCAAGCAGGCCGTATCAATAGGTCTGGCAGTTCAGGCTGTCCCCAACGATAAGCTGATGGATGCTGCCTGGGAACTGGTGGACAAGATTGCCAGCAAAGGGCCTCTGGCTATCAGGCTAACCAAGAAACTGGTCAATGCATACACAGCAACAGGCCGGGGCGACCTGTATGTGGTTGAGCCTGAACTGGTGGGGCACCTCTACGTCTCAGGCGACCCGGAGGAGGGCGGTCGCGCCTTCAGAGAGAAAAGGCCGCCGAAGTTCAGCGGGATATAGGCGCTGTCCGCGGGTGCCAGTCATCGGGAACGCTGATCTACAAGCGATTCCGAATCTGGAAACGGTACGCCGCAGGCGCCACAAGGAGGTCAGTGATGAAACCAGTCAGCTATGTATCGGTACTCGACTCCTACTACCAGAGTTCGGGCTTCCCACCATACGCGTGGTCCGTGTTCAAAACTACCACCTGGACCCCCTTTGAGAAACGGCTGGACCAGGCCAAAGTGGCCCTGCTCTGCTCCTCCGGCATTTCCCGCAGAGACCAGGAGCCCTTTGACCCTCTTTCACGTAGCAATCTGAGCTATCGCAGAATTCCCAAAGACACACCTGCGCAAGACCTGGTAATCAACTACGCCTACTATGACCACAGTGACGCGGACAAAGACCCCAACATAGTCTTCCCCATTGACCGGTTCCGCGAGTTGGAGCAGGAGGGCTTCATCGGGGAGTTTGCCGAGACCTGCTATGGGCTTGGCATGGGGCGCATGTACAAGCGGACGGCCCTGCAGACCCAACTGGCTGCGGAAATCGCGCGAGAGTTGAAGGTCACCGGGGTTGATGTGCTCTTCTGCGTTCCCGCCTGACCGCTGGACCATCAGTCCGTGGGACTGCTGTCAAGAGTAGTGGAAGAGGTGGGCGTCTGCACTGTATACGTGGGTTCGGCCCGCGACATGATGGCGCAGGTCAAACCGCCGCGGCCGGTATTCGTCAATTTCCCTCTAGGACACCAGTGTGGCAAGCCCTTCGATAGGAAGAGTCAAATGAGCATCATCAAATATGCTCTCAACACGCTCAACACGCTTGCAGAGCCGGGGCAGATCGTTGACCTGCCCCACGAATGGGGCGAGGAGTTCACCTATGCTCCAGGCAGCGATGGACTACCTGCCGACCAGCAACCGCCCGCCCGTAAGGACACCGTCTGATGAGGCCAGCAGGCACGAGTGGGGAAGCCCCGCCCTGGCGGCCCACAGCCAACCTGCCGACGCAGTGGTCTGGTAGCGGGCAGATGGAGCAGAAGCCCACTGGGAGGAAGCCGTAGCAACGTAGAGACGTTGATCATAAGGATGCAGGAGGATGCTTGTGTTTCACACACAGCTCTGTGACATACTCGGAATCAGGTATCCCATCATCCAGGGTGCCCTCGGTGGTATCTCTGGTGGGCCTCAACTGGCAGCCGCTGTCTCCAACGCAGGCGGACTTGGTGTCCTGGCCTCCTTCAATCTGACCGACAAGCAACTGCGAGAGGAAATCGCACGCACTCGGAGCCTGACAGACAGACCATTCGGCCTTAACATCTTCGCTGTGAACGCAGCCTTCGTGAAGAGAGTGGCGAAGGTGATTGTTGAGGAAGGTGTCACCATAGTAACGACAGGTCGTGGTGACCCCAGGCAGCCAGTAGTCGCCCTCCTCAAGGAGCACGGGATCACGGTTCTACCTGTGGTACCCACAGTCAGGCACGCAGTGCGAATGGAAGCGGAGGGTGCCGATGCCGTCATTGCATCGGGCACGGAGGCAGGTGGACACGTGGGAACAGTCTGCAGTCTGCCCCTGATTCCACAAGTAGTTGACGCGGTGAGCATCCCGGTGGTTGCTGCGGGTGGGATAGGAGATGCACGTGGGCTCGTGGCGGCTCTCGCACTGGGAGCTTGTGGTGTCCAGTTGGGTACTCGCTTTCTGGCTACCCACGAGAGCGGTGCCACCCTGCCACAGAAGCGGAGGATTCTCGAAGCCACGGAGGAAGACACCATGCCCACGCCGATCTTCTCGGGCAAGAATGTTCGGGTGATAAGAAGCCCGGAGCTGGAGGAGTGGGTGCGGATGCAGAGGGGAGGGGCGGCACCTCAGGAACTGGAGGCTCTGGCGAGTCAGATCCGGCAAGGACGCCGGGACAGCCCCGGGGTCAACACGACGGCGGGGCAGATTGTCGGTATGATCAAGGATATAGAGAGCGCCGGGGACTTAGTCGGCAAGATGATAGATGAAGCGACGTTAATCTGTCAGCGGCTGAACTCGCTGGCAGGCCCCGGCTAGACCCGGGCCCTGATGAAGGAGCCCCATCTCTGTTTCCGGCGGTAGTTGAGTCCTGCACCATGCCCCGTAACTCCCTGAGCGAACGGGTTTCGTCATCGGGGATCGACCCTGCGAAGCCAGGATAATCCGGCTTCACTCTAGCTTGTAAGCCACGAACATGGTGAGCAGGCCCGGGACGAATTCACTGACCTCGCAGTCCCTGAACCCGGCCTGCGTGAGGAGTTGGCAGACTTCGGATATGGTGTGACTATCGCCGCTACTCCCACTGAGAGCGTCGTCAAGGTTCCACAGCGCCGGCTCCAGAGGACCACTACGATCATCTCTTAGTGCTTCCCCGAGTATGATGATTGCGCCCCCTCCCTTCATGGCGGTAAACGCTTTGCTGTATACGTTTGCCAGGCCACTGCTTGTGAAATCAGGGAGGTTGCTGGACATGAGCATTACGTCGGCGCCACGGGGGAAATCAACCTCCAGCAGGTCACCAGGATAAGTGGTAATTCGGTCCGAGAGACCGGCGTCCGTGATGAACTCCTTGGTAGACGTGCAGATCGTGGGGTAGTCCATGACTATCGCTTTCATGTGTGGGTAGGTTGAAGCAATCGCGATCGAGTAGCAGCCAGAGCCGCCACCAAGATCGAGCAGGAGGGAATAGGGAGTGAAATCCCACCTCCGGGTTAAACTGTAGCCAGACCGCAGGCCAATACTGTATGTGGACTGGTTAAGGCGACGTGCGGCCTCCACGCTCGTCCAGGCCGCCTTGTATTTCCCTCCAGCCGGGACTGACCGCTCGCTTTTCAGCACCGGGGCAACGTCTGCCCACAGCTTGAACTGCTCGACACTGCTGGTTAACCACGGTCCGGCGTAGCTGCTTCCTCCCTTCACCAGGTATCTTTCCACATCAGGCGCATTATAGTACAGCCCGTCTCTATATTCCAGTAGCTCCAGGGAAGACAGGACATCGACCAGTTTCTGTGCATCCTGCTGGCTGACGCCTATCTCTTGAGCTATCAGGGAGATCTCCCCGATTCCCTGTGCGATGACTGTGAACACGTCCAGTCTGATGGCTGCATTCAGCGCACCCGACTGCCTGTAGGCGTGAGCTAGAATCTGCAAACGCAACGTACCACTGGAACGCTTCATGTCACACCTCATCCGAAATTATTCTGAATCGTTCCTGGCAATTGTATCACCTACCAGGTCCGAATTCCCAGCACGGAAGCTTGCCGATTCGGTATCAATAAGCTCCGTGAGATGAAGATGCAGCCGTCACTGGAGAGGGCGCTACGGCACAAGGAGATACTGGGGGCGTAGAGCCTCACCCCAAGGGATGACCGACTGCAAACCGTCACACAATCTGGCTTACTGTGCAATGGCTCTAGTAGTCTCCCACTGCATGGTATAATAGAGCAGAATTGAAGCATAAGTCGTCCGGGCTATAATCAGTGCGGAAGGAGGAAACCAGTGCGATTTACAGTCGAGCTAAATGGTTGGGATTTCAAGTATCGTTTGCAGAAAGACGGAACCTGGAGACATCTGGCAAATCACAGTTGACACCGGCACCGGGCCTGGTGGGAAGCGCCGGCGCTACTTCGAGACGGTACACTCGACACGCAAATCCGACGCACAAAAGAGATTGAATGAGCTGTTGGTCAGTTTGGAGAGGGGCGTCTACAGCCCACCCGGACGTCTCACCCTGGCAGAGCATCTTCAGAACTGGCTAACCGGCTACGTCAAGACTAACTGCTCACCCCGGACCTATGACGGTTATCAGAGCATAGCAGAGTGCCACCTGATACCGCCCTGGGCCATGTCCAGCTTAAAGCACCTTAACCCCCAGGCGATACAGGCCTACTACGGCAAGGCCACTGAGACACTTTCAGCCCGGACAGTCCACCATCAGCACCGGGTCCTCAGCCAAAGTCTGAAGTATGCGGTTCGCCAAGGGTATCTCGGGCGGAATCCCGCTGAGCTTGTGGACCCGCCTTCACCGAGGGGAAGGGTTATGCGCACCTTGACACCCGATGAAGTTGGAGTCCTGCTCGATGTGGCACAGTACAGCTACTACTACCCGGTGGTCTACACGGCACTGTCTACCGGACTGCGCCAGGCTGAACTCCTGGGCCTGCGCTGGCGGGATGTTGACTTGGACCTTCTCTCAATATCGGTTAACCGGGTGCTCTACAAGCGCCAGGGTGTATGCCAGTTCAAGGAACCAAAGACAAGCCACAGCCGACGACGTGTCGCCATGACGCCGAAGCTGGCCCTGTACCTGAGAGAACACCAGGCCGAAAGGGAAGCACTTGCCTGGCAGTTAGGCCAGCCGCCTACTCTTGATAGCCTGGTGTTCTCTCATCCGGACGGTAGGCCGCTTGACCCTTCCGTGCTGTCTCATGAGTTCGGCAGGACCGCCAGGAGAGCGGGACTAACGGGTGTTCGCTTCCATGACCTGAGGCATACCTTCGCCAGTCTGATGCTACTACGTGGAGCAAAGCCCAAAGTTATCTCTGAATCCTTTGGGCACAGCTCGGTAGCCTTTACAATGGATGTTTACAGCCATATAATAGAGGGTATGCAAGAGGATGCTATGGCGCTGTTAGACGAAGTACTGCCGGAAGGGGTAGTTAATAATTCTGTCGCCAAAATGTCGCCAACTTTGGGAAAATGAGTGCCATAACACAGTAATTTAGCTTCAATAGGAGTGTAGCTCAGTTGGTAGAGCAGCGGTCTCCAAAACCGCCGGTCGGGGGTTCGAGTCCTCCCACTCCTGCCAGGTTTTACACTCGCCGGGTCCCTACCAACGTCAGTAGTAATTTCCCAGCTACCCTCCGACCGCCTGCGAGTACATCCTCTCACGGCTAATTCTCTCTTCGGTTACGTATCCGCGGACCTGGCGGATTACTGGGGTGGTGTGAGTGCGATATGCCTCAAAGGCTGCTACCCCGGTCTAGTTAAATGGAACGGATGTTATCTCGAACGGCGTCGGATTATCCGCCAGTCCCAGCCTGGCATACCCCCACAAAGGATACTACTTCCTATGTTAGAGTTAAAGACAGTTGACCCTCACCCCAAAACTGGGCGGGCCAATATTGGAGAAATCGGATTTTTCTGACCGTCAATCACGTTTCCCTGTGGGCGGAGACCATACTGTAGAGGCCACAGACAATCCTCAGTTGAGGGCTGAATTGAGGGGATGCCAGCAGGCGACCCAATGACTATCCCCGGACGATTCCAGTTGCGGTTCCATCTCCTGACATTCCTCAGTGGCCTGGTCGCAACGGGGGTGAAACCGGCAGCCTGGCGGGGGATTGGCGGGACTGGGTACTTCCCCGGGGAGGATAATTCTGCCCCGCTTTCTCTTGGGGTCCGGTATCGGTGTTGACAGGACAAGGGCTCGGGAGTAAGGGTGTCTGGGAGTATTGAAAACCTCCGAGGGCGGTCCTATCTCAACGAGCTTTCCCAGGTACATGACAGCAAGACGGTCACATACGCTTTCGGCGACGGTTAGATTATGCGTGATATATAGATAGGTAAGGTTATAATCTGCTCTGAGTTGAGCAAGGAGTGCCAGGATTTGTGCCTGGACCGAGACATCGAGCGCAGACGTTGGTTCATCAAAGATAATGAACCGCGGGTTTGTCGACAGGGCGCGGGCGATGGCGATGCGCTGTCTCTGCCCACCACTGAACTCGTGGGGGTAGCGGTTCATGTGCTGTTCGGTGAGACCTACCAGCCGGAGAATCTCGGACACTCTCTCCCTGACCTGACTCCTCGGCATCAGCTTGTGGACTACTAACGGTTCGCCGACAATGTCCTTTATCTTCATCCTGGGATTGAGAGAGGTGTACGGGTCCTGGTGGACCAATTGCATGTTTCTCCTGAGAGCCTTCAGACGATTACCGGAGAAAGTGGCCAGGTCATAGTCGTGTCTCAACATCTTGAGTCTGCCTGTATTGGTGGCTGATTCCTCCAGCGAGTTCATCTCCTCCTTGATTTCATCAGAGGCATCGAAGTATATGTGCCCGGATGTCGGTCTCAGGAAGCGAAGGACGGTCTTGCCCAGGGTAGTCTTACCGCAGCCGGACTCACCGACAAGACCCATCCACTGGCCCGGTGCAATTGTCATGCTGACATCGTCCACGGCTCGGACTGCTCCCACCGGTCTCTGCAGGATTCCCTTCAGGATTGGGAAATGCGTCTTAAGATTCCTGGTCTCAACCAGAGTTTCCACCATTTTCTCCTTGATGCAGGTGGCAGGCCACGAAGTGCCCTGGCACCTGCCGGCGCATTGTCGGGGCTTGTTCCTGGCACACCGGCATGGCGTGGGAACAACGCGGATGGAATCTGCATCCTGGTGGCATGTTCATTGGGTCCGGGACGGCTCCACCGATAGCCTGGGGTTCCTGACCGGGCTTGGGGACCGCCGCCAGAAGGGCTATGGTATATGGGTGCAGGGGATTGGCATACAGGTCTTCTACCGGCGATACCTCACACAGGCTACCCGCGTACATCACACCAACTCGGTCGCACAGCTCGGCAGCCACCGCCAGGTCGTGGGTGATATATAGCACCGATGACTTCCCCTCTTCCTTCAGCCGGCGGAGAAGCTCCAGGATTTGAGCCTGGATGGTTACGTCCAGTGAAGTTGTCGGCTCATCGGCAATCAGAAACCTGGGTGAGCATGCCAGAGCCATGGCAATCACGGCACGCTGTTTCATTCCACCGCTCAACTCATGCGGATACCGCTGGGTTATCCTGTACGGGTCCGGTATTTCTACCTCCTTCAGAGCGTCGATTGCCATCTGATTAGCTTCATGACTCAAGCGTGTGAGTAGTCTCCTGACCAGAGGGATACGACGGATGACTCTCAGCAGAAGTGAGTTCGGGTTCTGGCTGGCCCTGCGAAAGATACTGCTCTCAAGCAGGCGAACGGGCTTAGCCGCGAGGTTGAACAGGCCTCGTCCCGTCTCCATCTGCTCGGTCACAGATGACAGAGCCTTCCGGGCAAGCTCTCGCTGCCGATGAAGTAGAATCACCTCCGATATCTGGTCACCTATCGTATAAACGGGATTCAGAGCGGAGCCGGGTTCCTGGAATACCATCGAAATCCTGCTACCGCGGAGCTCCCTCATCTCGTCCTCACTCAACTCCAGCAGGTTAATGGGCTCACTGTTCCCGTCTACATGGAGATAAATACTGCCGGACTCAATGCGCCCCGATGGCGGTATTAATCGCAGAATCGAGAGGGCGGTCAGTGTCTTGCCGGAACCGGTCTCACCCACCAGGCCGAAGGTCTCTTCCCGGTTGATGTCCAGGTTGACGTTGTCCAGCGCCTGTACCACGCCTTCATAGGTATAGAACTTCACAGTGAGGTCTTTGATTGACAGCAGTTCGTCCATGCCTACCTCTTCCCCAGCCTCGGGTCGAGGATGTCCCGGAATGCGTCACCCAGCAGGTTCCAACCGAGGACAAAGAAGAGAATGAACAGGCCGGGAATCACCACGGCATACCAGTATGCCATAGGGTTCCCAGGTGGCCCCACAATCCAGTTCCTGGCGTACCCTATCATCTGCCCCCAGTCAGCGTATCCCTCGGGTGCACCCAGCCCCAGGAAGCTGAGCGCGGCTGCTGAAAGTACCACGGCACCGATATCCAGAGAAGCCATGACCAGAGTCGGGTAGATGGAGTTGGGCAGTATGTGCCGGACGATAATCCTGAAGTGAGAGCTGCCGACACCGCGGGCGGCTTCCACGTAGTCCTCCTCCCGTACCGCCAGGATGTCCCCCCTGATGAGACGTGTGTAGGAAGGCCAGGATACGGCAATGAGTGCGAGGGTAACGCTATTCAAGCTGGGGCCGAGTGCAACCGTAATCGCCATGGCCAGAATCAGGGCGGGAAAAGCCATGAATACGTCGGTTACCCGCATAATAACTTCATCAACGAGTCCACCAAAGTATCCGGCGACACTGCCCAGGAAGATACCTATAACGAGTACACTTCCAACAACTAGCACTCCCACGCGGAAAGCAGAGCGGGTACCCCAGATAACCCCGTAGAGGATATCGTACTGTCCCTCGGTGGTACCGAAGGGGTGCTCGGAGCTGGGTGGTGTGGGCGTCGGAGAGAAACCGCTCCGTGGTATCTGGTAGGCGTCTCGGTGGCCCTCCGGCGGCGGCGCTATCACCGATGCCAGGGAGGCAGTCAAGATGAAGGCGAGGATGAGCGCGATGCCAATGATTGACAGAGGGTTCCGGCGCAACTGGTAGAACATGAAGCCCAGTCGGTTCATGTCGTTTGCGCCCCCAGTCGTATCCTGGGGTCAATTCGGGCGTAGAGGAGGTCAACCACCAGGTTGGTGAGCACGAACAATATGCCGTTGAACAGGGCAAAGGCCAGGATGGCGGCGACGTCCAGATTGACCGCTGATTGCGCTGCCCACCAGCCGAGGCCCTTGAAGTTGAAGATGGTCTCGGTAATGACGACCCCGTTCACCAGGCCGGCAAAGATGTAGCCGGAAACGGTAAGCACCGGGATAAGAGCGTTCCGGCGGGCGTGCTTGTTGACCACGGTGTTCTCGTCCAGGCCTTTGGCTCTGGCGGTAAGGATATAGCCCTTGCTCAGCGCCTCCAGCATACTCGACCGCATCAGGCGCATGATGAATGCCAGACTGACGATAGTCAGGGTTATCACCGGTAGCACCAGATGCCGCAAGCTATCTAGCAGAACCCGTCCGTTACCGTTCAGGATAGCGTCAATCACGTTGATGTTGGTATAGCGGGTGAACTGGTCCGAATGCACAAGCAGGTTCATCTCCGTGCTCAGCCTTTCCGGGGGCAGCAGACCCGAGAAGAAACCGTAGAAAATCATAAGAAGTACCAGACCGAGCCAGAAAGTGGGTAGTGACCACCCGATGATTGCGCCGACGCGGGTGGCATGGTCGAATGCCCGGTCCTTGTGCGCGGCCGCCTTGCTCCCCAGGAATATACCGCCGAGGATTATCATCGGCGTGGCGAAGATGGCCAGCTCCAGCGTGGCCGGCAGGAACTTGAGGATGGCTTTACCGACCGGTAGCGAGACTACTCTGGACCAGCCGAAGTTGCCATGGAAAATCTGGTTCATCCAGGTGCCGTACTGCACCCACACCGGGTCGTTGAGGCCGTATCTCTCGATGATTTCCGGGAGCTGGCTGTATTGCTGAGGGCTTCTGACGTAGAGCGTGGCCCTTTCAACTGGTGAGAAAAACTGCAGGACGGCAAAAATGAGTAGTGTGACACCGAACAAAACCGGGATGAGCAGGAGCAGTCTGCGTACGATGTAAGCCCTCAGTTCCACACTCTATCCTCCCATGTAAAGGCGAGAAAGGACCCCCTTAAGGCCCTTCCTCGCCTTTCTTGTATCTTTCTCTGGTCGCAGCCAGAGGGGATAAGCCCCAGAACATTATTGTGTGGTCTAGTATTCTTTGCTCAATGTGTACAGGTTGCCGAAAGGCCCTGGCAGGACCGGGTTGTAGTAGAAGCCCTTGACCCAGCTGCGGAAATAGCGCCTGCCGAGTGCCTGTGCCACGATGAAGCTGGGTGCATCGTCGAAGTAGAGCTGGTCCAGCTCGCGGTATGTGGCCTCTCTGGCAGCAGAGGTAGTCCCCGAGATTCCCTCGGCGATGAGAGCGTCAACCTCGGCATTTGCGTAGTTCTGCCAGCCGGAGAAGGTGCCAGCACTGCTCTGGAACGGGAAGACGAAGTTGTGCGCATCCGGGTAGTCAGCCAGCCAGCCTATCTGGAACATCGGCAGGAGCCCGCCATACATACCGCGGAGGAGAGTCGGCCACTGCATCACCTGGATGAGTACAGTGAACTTCTCGTTGATGTTAAACAGGTTCTCCTGGAGAATTTCGCAGCCAATCTTCCGCGTAACGTTGCCGGCATTATAAGCGATAGTGAAGGTGAAGCCCGTCTCCCAGACCTCACCGCCCCATGCCTTCTTGAAGTGCTCTTCTGCCTTGGCCAGATCCCAGCTGGGTTTGGGCGCGTTGGCATCATAGTATGAAAGTCCTTCGACAATCGGCGAGCCGACCTGCTGGGCCTCGTTCTTCAGGGCGTCCGTGAGGAAGACGTCATAGTTGAACGCGTAGGTCATACCCTTCCTGACATCGAGGTCAGAGAAGAAGTCGCTGGGTATGCCGGCACCATCAAGCTTACCACTACCGGTGAACGTGCTCTCCTCGCTGATGTCGAACTGGAAGAAGATAGCGTCGTTGGACAGGGAAGGGAGGTCCTTCCAGATTGTCAGACCTTCGACGTCTTCAAGCTCGTCAATGTGGGCCCTGGGGACATCGACCTGGTCGGCATCACCGGCCTCGAGCATCAAACGCCTGGTGGTCCATTCCTCGACAACCTTGATGACGACGCGTTCCAGCTTGGCCTTGGTGCGCCAGTAGCTGTCGTTCCTGACGAGGACGGTCTCGACACCCTCATCCCATCTCTCCAGCTTGAAAGGACCGGTGCCATTCATGATTTTCTGAAGTGGTGAGCCACCGGAAGGCGGGTCGTTGAGTGCCTCGTAGGAGGCCTGAGTGCCGTCCCAATCGCCGTTCTCGATGCACCACTCCTTGTCGAGAACGCTGCCCCAGGAGTTGGAGAGTATCTGAAGGAACGGCTCATAGGGAGCCACCAGATTGAACTGTACCCAGTCGCCGTCAACCTCGACCTTGCTCTTTAGCTCGTCGAGGGGAATCAGACCGTCGTCGGTCCGTGAGCTGTGGGTGTCCGTACCGAAGAGCGGTTCGAAAATCATCCACTGGGGGCCGGCACCGTAGTCCTGTACCATGCCGCGCTCGAAGGAGTATTCCACGTCTTCGGGGGTCAGGGTATTACCATTGTGGAACTTGACCCCACTCCGAATCTTGAAGCGGTAGGTCTTGCCATCGTCGGACATAGTCCACTCGGTAGCCAGTATGGGGTCGAACTCAGTGGTGCTCTCACCCTTCCAGAATAGCAGCGTCTCGTAGACAGACTGGATAATCTCGCCGCTGGCGGTGTCGTAGGCGTAGGCCGGGTCCATAGTGTCAGGCGGTCCAATGGTAGCGTAGATGAAGGTGCCCGGGTTCTTGATTTCTGGTTGCGCCGGTTCCTCCTTCTCCACTTCTTTGACTTCGCCAGCCTCTTCTGCCTGACAGGCGGGTAGCAGCATAGCGGCGATTACACATGCTGCTACCAGGGTAAAGATGAACTTCCTTTTCCCTTTTGGTATCATGCTTCCCTCCTTTTTTTTCGGCTCGGCAAACTGTTGCCAAGCCTATGCCAAGTATCCCGTTGAACTAATCTTATAATATACACTGTTGAAGCAAGCTCGTCAATAGGCGTAGCAGCGTAGTTTGTAATTGGTCACAAGTATGTTTCTGGATTAACTTAGCATAGACCCCTTTCGTGCCCTATCCACCAAGAGACCTATTTCATGCACACCTGTTTCATTTCAGGTATAGGCAATATGTGCAGACAGAAGGGTCGTCAGCAAGCTGCGGATGCCTAGAAATGAAAACCCAGCAGGTTGAAGTACCAGAGTTGCCAGACGAAGGCTACCCCCGCCAGGGCAACGAGTGTGTAGTGCAGACGCGAGGCCAAACGCCAGTAGCGTCTGCGCCACGATAGGAGAGCAAGGGAGACCACTCCGACCATCAGAACAGGGGATGCCAGGGCGGCTGTGAGTCCGGCGTATGCGAGTTTGGGCACGCCGTATACGATTTCCTCCGACCTGCCCAATTGAATGAACAGAATAATAACCAGCGTGGTATTCAATGTACTGACCCCCACAGCCATCCAGCGGGCTAATTGGGGCAGCACGGGATGTGATGCGCTCACCTTGCCCCTGCGCCGGTTCAGAAACACTCGGGCAGGGTGCCGTAGCACGGACAGGAAAGCCAACATGCACACTCCAAGTAGAATGCAATGAAACGTGGGGGTTTCATACCACGAGAGTTTGATGAAGGCTATCTGGGGAGCGTCACCGTCGAACATGTGGGTGATGCGGCCCCGGTTGTCTTCGCGGAAAACCAGGACCTTCCAGTCGTAAACGTTGCTGAAGACCAATGGTTCCACTTCGATGCGCCGTCTGGGTCCGGAACCACCTTGCCTGAGCAGCAATACGCCGTCACGGCTGGCGCTTACGGTAACCAGGTTGAAGAGCTCGCCCACGCGCTCGATTGTGGTGTATCGGCGGTTTGTAGGTCGATAAGTGCCAACGTACTTACCGGCACGCTCCTGGAAATCGGCTGGTGGTTCCAGGGTGGGAGAGTCAGGTATAGGATAGTAGCGATTCAGGAACGTCTGCAGCAACTCTTCCAGCGCCGCTCCCTTACCCCCGCAATTGTAGCAAACGAACAGGCCTGCACCGTGTTCAGGCAGGAGCACTACGAGTGTAGAGAAGTACCTGGTGCCACCCGTGTGCACGAGGAGACGCTGCGTGTTCAGGTTCCTTTCAATGAAGCCGTATCCCATTCCACTGAGTCGATAATCGTGGGTGAAGTGCTGCTGTTGCATGTCTCGTGCAGTACGTTCTTGCAGGATACGATTGCCGTTGTAAAACCCTCCCTGGAGGTGTGCAATCATGAATCTTGTCATGTCCCCGGCTGTTGTGCTCATACCGCCGGCAGGTGTCAACTGGAAATATTGGAACTGACCAGCCCTTTGAGTATGATTCGTAGAGATGTATCCCGGGGCTCCGTCGGAGGTAAGGTCAGACGGCAATGGTTGCCGAAAGGTGCTGTGGGACATGTCCAGGGGCGTCAGTATGTTCTCCTCGATGTACTGGTAATATGGCACACCGGAAACCTGTTCCACGATGTATCCGGCCAGTGCAGCTCCATGATTGGAGTAGGCTGTTAGTTCACCGGGAGGCCGCACCCGGTCAGGCATGTCATTGGCCAGGACTTCACCCAGCGGCAGTAAATCTTCGGCACTGCGTGCTTCGGTGTCAAGAAACCGGCTCGCCAGCCCGGACGTGTGCATAAGCAGATGCGAAAGCGTGATGGGTTCGGCGTAGGTGTCCGGGATACGGAAGTCCTCCAGGTACATGTTGATGTCGGTATTCAGGTCCAGCTGACCTCTTTCTACGAGTTGCATCACAGCGGTCCACGTGAATAGCTTTGAGACCGAACCCACTCGAAAAAGCGTCTCATCAGCACTGACCGGTGTTTGCTTCTCGATATCGGAGTAACCATAGCCTTTGGCGAAGATTGCCCCACCGTCTTTGACTACTGCCACCGTTGCCCCGGGAATGTGATGCTCATCCAGTTGTCCTTGCACAAACTCGTCCATGAAGGCTGCTAGCTCGTCAGGGTCGGTAAGGCCTGGCTTATCGTGGGGTACGGAGTACTCTGGCTGTTCCGTACTGGCATCCACAGCTTCCGGGAACGGGAGTTGCCCGGCAACTATGACAGCCGTACCTGCCATAAAGGCGGAAATCACTATCATCTGAAAGGTACGTACTCGACCTTTCATGGATATACCTCTTCCTGGCATTCGCGTGGACCGTTCGATGCGGCTGTTTCAGCTAGTCACAGCACTAAATGGTACATCGGGCCGCATTCATTGTCAAAGCCCTATCCGGCCCCGAGGGCCCTTCAGCCAAGATGTCTCACCGGTGGCTGAGAGACGCTACCTGCTCGAGGCGAAGGTGCTCGAAGTGGGAGAAGGCAACAGCCAGTTGCACAGGGAAATCATCGCTGACTGGGCATTCGGGATACGAGACTACCAGCAGCTGGTTGAACAAGGGGTGTCCAGAGGGGGCGCCCCTCAGAAGGGGTGGAGCCCCTTATAAGCATAACGTTAGACACACATAGTCTTATTGCTTGGATGCAACCTCACACTGGGGGTTAGTCCACGGACAGACCTTAATCTATAGCTATATACCTCTATGATATGAGCGCTGCGGAAATTAGTGAGGAGCGGTTGAGGTTTGACATTTTGGGTTGAGACATTCAAAGGCGTCATCCACTGAGTTGTAGAACAGAGAATGCTTGTGGCAGTTTGGGCAATCAGAGAGCTTTGGTATTTTACTTCTTCGTTCTTTTTCCTGCTTTTCTGCTAGCATCTTGGCTAGCCTGAAAGGGTCAATTTTACCTAACTCAACTCTAGCTCTAGCTCTAGGACCCTCGTAGTTTGAGCAGTGTTTGCAAATAGCAGCTGTGTCTCTATCTCTGTAATATACACACCAAGAACCGCAACTCATAGTATCTCCTCCTTTTCCTTTGCTACAGTCGGAGCACTGTACCAGACGATATGGGACATGATGGAACGGTACGGCAGGCTCGAGATTACGAAACCGCTGCTCTACCACTGAGCTACGCTGGCCCGGCACCATTATAGCAAAATCCATCCACTGGTGAATACGCCTCCCTGAACTCACACACTTTTACTGGCACTACCGCCATCCGTCCATCCCTGAACCGAGCCTGCCGGTATGCTATAATAGTAGTACAGGGTAATTCCCGCAGACGGCAGCCAGAAGTCGTAGACCCCGTTCACCGTACAACGACCACCCGTACCTGCGGGCATAATTTCACAACCGACAGGGGCTAATAGAAATGGTAACGAAGTCCAAAGACTATTATAAAGTGCTGGGTGTGCCCCGGAGTGCCAGTGATGATGACATCAAGCAGGCCTACCGGAAACTGGCCATGCAGTACCACCCGGACCGCAACCCGGGCAAAGAAGAATGGGCCAACGAGAAATTCAAGGCAATCAACGAGGCCTACGGTGTGCTGGGAAACCCGGAGAAGCGGAGCCAGTTTGACCGGTTTGGCACGGTGGGAGACGTCGGCGATATCTTCAGCAACCGGTCCACGCAGTCTACCTTTGAAGATGTGATGCACGATTTCGGTGGAGCCGGGCTGGGGTTCGACTTTCTGGACGGTGTTTTTGGTGATTTCCTCAACGGCAGGAACTTCACCTTCCGTACGTACGGGCGAGGCCCCGGCGGACCGGGGAGGGTGCATTTCAATGTCCCGAGGGGAAGTACCCCGGAGAACCTGTTCTCCCAGGCACAGCGCCCTCGCAGTCGAAACGTTACCTATGAAATCACAATCACCGAAGAGCAAGCCGCCAGCGGTATGGAGAAAGACCTCAAGCGTCGGGGGAAAAAGCTGCGTGTGAAAATACCTGCCGGGGTCAAGACCGGCAGCAAGGTGAAGCTGCGTAATGCGAGGCAGGTAACTGACGGTCAGGTCGGCGACATAATAATAAAGGTCAAGGTCAAGTAGTCCTGGTCATTGCGAAGGGCACACCATGAGTGGTCAACTGGCATACACCGTTTTTGAGACCGATATCGGCTGGATGGCGATACTGGGTTCGCCTCAGGGTCTGATGCGAGTGACACTGCCGCACCGTTCCGAAGCGGAAGCAGTCCGGCAACTCGACAATGCCGTGGAGCAGGCCACGCGGTCCGACGAGCAGTTCACCGACCTGGCGGAGCGCTTCAAGAGCTATTTCTGCGGCGGCAGACCTTCCTTCCCCGACCCGATTGACTTCTCCGGTGCTACCGCCTTCCAGTGTGCCGTATGGGAAGCCGCCAGGCAGATACCCTACGGAGAAACAAGCAGCTACGGCGACATCGCGGAGCAGATAGGGCGACACGGAGCAGCCCGGGCGGTAGGGCAGGCTATGGGCCGAAACCCCGTTGCAATCATCATACCCTGCCACCGTGTCGTTGCCAGCGGCGGCAGGCTGGGCGGCTTCGGTGGCGGCGAGGACCTGAAGCGGTACCTCCTCGACATGGAGGTATCCGAAGCTACCACCTGAACGCTGTCTTCACCTTACCTGAAGGGGCCGGGCAACGCATGCACTGCTCAAAGAATCAATGTGGCTCCAGGTCGCTCTTGGCCTGGTAACGCCTTCGCTTCGCCTCGGCGGTGCCCCTCATTTTCAGGCCAAGGAAGTCCGCCTCGTACTCTTCAATCAGCCCCTCGCTGGCAAAGCTGAAGTACCGGTTGTCCCCGATTATTATGTGGTCCAGCACCCGGAGCTGCATGATGCTGCCGGCGTAGACCAGCTCCCTGGTTAGCTGTTTGTCGCTCTGGCTGGGCTCGGAGTTGCCCGAGGGATGATTGTGCGCGAAGATAACCGCCGCAGCGTTCTTCCCCAGTGCGCTTTCCATTACTTCTCGCGGCGGGACAAAGCTACCGTTCAGCGTTCCCTGAAAAAGGTCATCGGTCTCGATAATCTGGTGCTGGGTATTCAGGTAGATAACCTTGAAGACCTCTTTCTTCAGGTCCCGCATTGCGTGGTAAAGGTAATCGAAAACCTCCCTGGAAGACTTGTAGACAGGCCGGTCGATGATGCCTTCCCTGAGAAACTCCCTGGCTACCTCCTGGACGAGCTTGATGCCGAAAGCGGAATGCGGGCCGATACCCTCAATCTGCTGTAGTTCCTGTAGAGAGGCCGATAGCACCCCACGCAGGGTCTTGAACTTTTTTATGGCTTCTTTGGCCTGTGGCTTGCAGTCATGACGCGGCGTGCCCAGACTCAGAAGCAACTCAACGATTTCATAATCGTGAAAGCCCGCCAGACCACTCTCAATAAACTTCTCCCGCAGTCTTTTCCTGTGTCCAGCGGCTGCCTTGCCTGGGGATTTCTTCACTCTTTCCCTGTCGACCGTCATGACAGTCCTCTTGTCCCGGGCAAACCCTGGCCAGTTACTGACCGGGCCCAGGAGTATCAATCAGAATTCTTCCTGGACTTCGGTGTTGACCTCCTGGATTCCTCCTTCCACCAGTCCCCACGTCGCCAGTAGTTATGCTCCGTGTAGCCCTCCTTCTCCAGCTCACCCTTGAGGTCATCCCAGGGCGGCAACGCGCGTCTTCTTACCCGCGACCCAATCGAAATCGGCAGCAGTAGATAGTACACCACGATAGCACCGAAACACATTATCCAGTCCCCTGTCGCAAGGAAGATTAGCACGCCACCGACCAGCAGCAGGATAACCCACCCCGGAAGAATAGCGTGCCTCCAGGACGTATCGAGTATGGCCGGGCGAAGGTCGGGTCTGACCTCTCGCGCGAACTCCCAGAAGCACTGCAGTATTGAAGAAAAAATCAGGATTACTACGCCTCCTATAAGAAACCACATGCTGTATGCGTCAGCATCCATGTCAACCAGCCCTCCATTCTATCCAGTCCGTCAAGCACTCTAACCGGGCTCCAGGACCAGCCTGTCCTCACCCACCAATGCCACCAGTCGCTGGCGAAGCTCAGGGCAGTAGTCCGCATGTATGTTTGGCAGCCTGAGATTGACGGCGTTCCCATTGTTGGTGACACGCAGGCTGACTTCATCCCGCCCGGGAAAATCTTTCAGGGCAGATACTATACTGTGCAACCGTGCAATATCCTCTTCCTGGTCACTGGTCTGGTTCAGTATAACCACCACCCGGCTCTGCCGGGCTGTCTTCGCACTACCGGTCGCTTCCCCGTCCGGCGGAACAGCTTCGGTAGGCTCAGTCGGAGGTGTCTTATCAATAACCGCCACCGGATGCGGTACGGCTTCTTCGTCGGTCGGAGCCGACTCCGGTTGGTAGGGAATGACGCGGTCGCAGTTTATCTGCACACGGTCGTCCCTCACTCTTACCCTGCCCCAGACTACCAGCTCGTTGTCTTCCTGCCAGAGTTCCGTCGTGCTGGCGTAGACCTTCGGCCAGACCATTACCTCGACCTGGCCGCTGAAATCAGCCAGGACGGCGCTGACGAAGGCGCGGTTCTCGCGGGTAGTTAGATAGCGTACCGTGGCAATCCTGCCCGCGACGTCTACAGCCTGCCCTTCCAGTTCCGGAGTAATCTGACCGCAGAACGTGGTCTCAGCACCGGCACGTTTACCAGTCGGGCTGAACGGCGGCTCGGAGAAGCTCACCGCCATCAACTCCTTCTCCCAGGCAGCCTTCTCCTTGCGGGATATTTCAAATGCCTCAAGTTCCAGGTCGGTCAGGGGAGTGGGCATCGTCTCGCCCCACAGTCCGAACATGGTGGTCTGCCCGGTATCGCGCAGCCGTTGCTCCCTCTGTGCCAGCGCCAGGACCCGGTCGACGTTGTGCAGAAGCGCCCCCCGGCTACCCAGGCAGTCCATTGCCCCAACCTTGATTAGACTCTCCATGACCCGCTTATTTACGTTCCGCAGGTCACAGCGGCGGCAAAGCTCCTCAATCGACTTAAAAGGACCGCTCTTATCGCGCTCTTCGAGGATAGACTCGACAGCACTAGCCCCAACATTTTTTATGGCAGTCAGCCCGAACTGTATCGCGGATAACCCCTCGTCAGTCCTTTCTATCGAGAAATTGGTTTGGCTGCGGTTTACGTCCGGCGGCAACACCTCAATCCCCAGTCGCCGGCATTCACCGACACCACCGGATACCTTCTCCGGCTGACCGAAGTGAGTGGATAGAAAGGCAGTGATGTACTCCACCGGGTAGTTTGCCTTGAGATAGGCGGTCTGGTAGGCGATGAGTGCGTAGCTGACGGCATGGGCCTTGTTGAAGGCGTACCCGGCAAACGGCTCGATGAGGGCAAATACCTCTGCGGCCAGCTCGGTGGAGAACCCTTTTTTCCTGGCCCCGGCCATGAAGCTGCGCCTCTCCTTTTTCATGACCTCGGGGATTTTCTTGCCCATCGCCTTTCGGAAGGTATCCGCCTGCCCCAGACTGTATCCGGCAAAGGCCTGGACAATGAACAGCACCTGTTCCTGGTAGACGATTACGCCATAGGTCTCTTCCAGGATGCTGGTCAGGGTCGGGTCGGGATAGCGGATAGGCTCCTCACCGTGCTTGGCCTTGATGAACCGGGGAATCTGCTCCATTGGTCCGGGACGGTAGAGGGCAACCATCGCCGCGATGTCACTGAAGGTGGTCGGTTTAAGTTCCTTAATATAGCGCCGCATGCCGCTACCTTCCAGCTGGAATACGCCTGCTGTTTCTCCCGCGGCCAGCACCTCGAAGGTCCTGGCGTCATCCATCGGGATGCTGTGCAGGTCTATGTCAACCCCCCGGCCCTGGAGGATTTCCTCTGCCTTGCCCAGTATTGTCAGGTTAGCCAGGCCGAGGAAGTCAACCTTGAGGAGGCCAATATGCGCAATATCGTCCATGGAGAACTGGGTCATGGCGGTCGATTCGCCGTTGCTTTTGCTGGCTCTCTGCAGGGGAACATGCCTGGTGAGTGGTTCCCGGGAAATGACCACACCGGCGGCATGGGTGCTGGCATGACGGGCGATACCCTCCACCTTTCTTGCCGAGTTGACCAGATTGCGGATTATGGGGTCTTCCTGGCACATTCCACGGAGCTCGCTGTTCTCATCCAGGGCCTTCGCCAGCGTCATCCCCGGCCCAAAGGGGACAAGCCTGGCTACCCGGTCAACATCGCTGTAGGTCATTCCCAGCGCCCGACCGACATCGCGGAGGGCAGCCCTCGCGCCCAGGGTACCGAAGGTAATAATCTGGGCAACATGGTCCGGCCCGTATTTCTGCGTCACGTAGGAGATGACTTCATCGCGGCGGTCATCCTGGAAGTCCAGGTCCACGTCCGGCATCTCGCGGCGCTCCAGGTTGAGAAAACGCTCGAAGACCAGCCCGTAGGCCAGGGGTTCAATCTCGGTGATTCCCAGGCAATGGAGCACCAGACTGGCGGCGGCACTGCCCCGCACTCCGAAGTGGATACCATGCTTTCGGGTGAAGGATATGATGTCCCAGACTACCAGGAAGTAGTTGGCGAACTCGGTACGCTGGATTACGTCCAGTTCATAGTCAAGCCGCTGCCTGACTTCTTCCGAGGCGTCTGGATAGTATTGTGGCAGTCTCTCATGGCAGAGCTCGGTCAGGTACTCATCGGCACTCTTGCCATCAGGCAAGTCAATCTCCGGAAGGTGGAGCCGTCCGAACTCCAGCTCCAGATTGCACTTCTCGGCGATGCGCCCGGTGTTTTCAATAGCCTGGGGAATATCCCTGAAGAGCTCGGCCATCTCCTCCGGGCTCTTCAGGTAAAGGAAATCCCCGGCTATCTTCTTCCGGTTCTCGTCGTTTATGGAGCTATTGGTGCCGATACACATCAGCAGGTCATGGGACGCGGCATCCTCACGGTTCACGTAGTGCACATCGCTGGTTGCCACCAGGGGTATACCCAGTTCCTCACCCATCCTGATGAGCACCGGGTTCACCTTCTCCAGCTCAGGCATGGGGTGTCGCTGTATCTCCAGGTAGAAGTCACCAAAGGTCTCCCTGTACCAGAGGGCGGCCTGCTTCGCTTCCTCAACCTGTCCCTGCATGACCAGTTGCGGTATCTCCCCGCCAAGACAGGCGGAGAGGGCAATCAGGCCCTGATGGTGCTCCTCCAAGAGTTCCCGGTCCACCCGCGGCTTATAGTAGAAACCCTCGAGATGTGCCTTGCTGGTGAGCTGGATAAGGTTATGGTATCCGACCTCATCCCTGGCGAGCAGGACAAGGTGATAGTAGTTCTTGTCGCCAGTGGTACGACCGTGCCGGCTGTCCTGGGCAACGTAGACCTCACACCCGATGATGGGTTTTATGCCGGCTTCCTTGGCTGCCTGGTAGAACTCGATTGCGCCGTACATGACCCCGTGGTCAGTCAGGGCCAGGCTGCCCATCCCCAGCTCTTTCGTGCGAGATATAAGCTGGGGGATACGGCACATGCCATCGAGAAGGCTGTACTCGCTGTGAACATGCAGATGAGTGAACATTCAAGCCCCTGTCGAAATAATAGCCAATTATAGCACAAGGACAGTGTGCTGTGAGGGATTCGGGGGCTATTTGAGGATGACGGGGATACTGCCTGCAATCAGCTCAGTCCCCGGCAAAAAGCCTTTCGATCTGCACTCTGCTATCGGCGTTTTCCGGCCGGGAGAGAGGGGGACACTTCTCCAGGAGTTCCGGGTCGTTGCGTGCGTCAGCGGCGAAGGCAAGGCAGGTGGGGTAACCGCATTCCCTGCAGTTGGTCCTGGGCAGAAGTTGGTAGATATCGATTGCCGCGGGCACACTTCGCTCACGGTAACTCGGCGTAATCTCTCCCCGCTGTTCCCAGACCTGATTGGTCCGCTCAACTACCTCCTCGGCTATTCTCGGCGCATCGGCAACATCGTCGATACCGGCTACCCGGATATCGTTGGCACGGAAGGCGTAACGGCGGTCCTTGTCCCTGCCAATCAGGATACGGTTCTCACGGTCGTACAGCGTGTCCTCGAGGACTGCGTTGAGGTAAGGGAAGGCATCACTGATATCAGCAGGCACGGTCACCAGAAGACCATAGGACCCGCTGCCAGGAAAGCAGCCGGGCTCGGTCAGTTCGATTTCATAGTCGGCTATCAGCTTCGCCATCTTTGTTCGCCCCCTTTATCAGGACTACCCGGCCAGCCCGCGACTCCGCAGGCGCTTTTCCTCCCACGCTTCGAAGCTGGCTGGCGGGTGGACTGTCTCGGCGTCCGGTCGCCGGTGCAGGTGCATCGCCTCATTCGGGCAACCGGTAACACAGAGTCCGCAGCCGATACAGCGGCTACGGTCCACTACTGCTACATCATCCACTACGGAAACGGCACCGACCTGGCACCGGTCCTCACATGTCCCACAGCCAACACACAGGTCTAAATCGGTCTCGGCGTAGTAGTTCGCCCGGGCCACCGAGTTCTCAACACCCCATTCAGTTATCCCTCGCAGGATGCCGCAGCAGCAGCCACAGCAGTTGCACACATAGCTGACATCGTTAACGCTGTTTCCTACGGTATGGACCAGACCGACTTCCTCCGCCTCATCGAGGACCGCTAGCGCTTCATTGCGAGAGATACCGTCTTTCCCGAAAGCCCCCTCAACCGTACTGAAGGCAAGGCAGTTTTTCACCGGGAAGTCGCATTTGCGACTGTCAAGAAGGTCCTGCTCCGTGCGGCAGATACAGTCGCGCGCTATAAAGGAGTTGGCCTGCATGAGCAGGGCGTGTACATCATCATAGGGAAGAATCTGCTCCGTTTTCACCGCCTGCTGGGCCGGGACGACGCGGTGTACCGGTGGATACGGCCCCAGAATACCCTTCGCCCCCTGAATCATCATGTACTGCTCCATGAGGTGGGCAAGCTCGTGGTCCATGGTGTCGAGCTGTCCCTCCCAGATGCCGATGAGGAAGGGGGCCAGGCGATATTGACGGACTCTATTACGCTTCTCCGTCCGAATCAGACCGCGCCGCAGCATCTCGCGGATTCGCTCGGTGACTTCCGCTTCAGACAGACCCACCCTGGTGGCAATATCCCGGGCCGACTCCAATTTGCGCCCCAGCTGCCCGGCAATCCAGGCCTCCTCCGGCGTGGCTATCTTCTTCAGCAGGCGTATCTCCACCCCGGACTCTGTCCGTGGGAATCCATTGGGCAGGGCATTTAGCTGGTCGGCGAGCCGTTCGTATACCTCGTCGCCTGTCACAGGGTTCCCGGTGCTCTCGTTCATCATGTTCTTCCTTTCTGTGAGATACCCGGTTAATAATCCTTAATGCCAGTCTATTCATGCCGGTCGATGATGTCAAACAATTCCACTATTACGGGTAAAAGAATCCACTACCTGTCATTGCGAGGAGTATCACGACGAAGCAATCTCAATATAAAACAGGATTACTGCGCTCCTCGCAATGACTGATGGTGGGTCCTGCTCGGTTGTGGTTGGTGGTTATGTTGAGCAGATTACCGAAACAAGCGAAAGGGCTAGAGAAATAGAGTTAGATATTGGTGAGCCTACAAGATACGGGATAAAGAGGAAGCCTAGAATTAAGAAGAGTAGAAGGCGGACAGTAAAGCCAGTCCCAACTTCAGTACAAGGAATAAGAGGCTGAAACGAAAGTGCCCGATTATGTTGCCATAATCGGGCTTCCGTGATATTATCTAGCCAAATGATAACAGGTAAACTGTAATGGGGTTTAGAGCTACCCCCATAGCTTTAAACCGATTCCCCTTACAAGTATATTATAACATGCTTGCAAAGGGGGATTCAACATGACAGTGACCAAAGCAGATTCAACATTTGAAGGCATCTACATAGCGCCTGAAGCCTCTGTCTACCTCACCGCCACATTGAAACGCGATGTTCCGCGCACGGAGCAAGTGTACCCTGTCCACGCTCGGAACCTTATCCGTTGGATTCGAACCGGACTGGCATCACCTGACCTAAGGCAAGTCCCAGGAAGGGAACTACTGATGAGCTTCGAAGACCTCGTCTCCATGCGAGTTATCGCCGTACTACGGTCTCTCGGTGTCAGTTGGCCCAGAATCCGCAAGGCAGAGCGATGGATGCGCCAGCAAACAGGCTATCGTCGGCCATTTGCCGTGGAACGAGTGTGGACTGAGACTAAGGACGTCTTTGCAGACTTCCCCGCCGGATTCATAGCTGCGAGTCGCGGTGGGCAACTGGCCTTCACTGAAATGCTCGGCCAGTATCTCCAACCCGTACACGATATGACCTTTATCCGTCACAACGGAGTCCGAGTTGCTGAGACATGGACTCCCCATAGTGGCGTGCTAATGAACCCGTGTATTCAGTTTGGTGAACCGTGCATTGAGGGCACCAGAATACGCACAAGGGTCATCGCCCAGATGATACGTGGTGGTGATTCTCCTTCCTACTTGAGTAGGGCGTTTGAACTGACACAAGGTCAGATTCAGAACGCAGTGGAGTGGCAACATCGTCTTAGCACCGTTCAAGCCCCCTAGATACCTTCTGGACAATGACCTAACGCCTGACATAGCTACGGCGCTTAGGCTGTTTGAGTTTGACATCTATCACATCAAGGACAAGGAGATTCCTGAGTTATCTGGTGACAGCAAAGAGCCAGAGATATTCGATTGGTGCAAACGCAATGGCCGCACATGGATTACTCATGACATTGCGGCGCAGAAGAGACACGCTCCTGACCTAAAGGCAAGTAGAATAAGCGTGTTGTGGGTTCGTGGCCATCCAGAAGAGAACTCCAACTGGGTCTTCTTCAAGATTATCGTCAGCCAGATAGACAAGTTCCACGACAAACTACAGAACGCGCATGGGGCGATACATTACAGGGCAACTAGAGGGCCAAAGGGATTGGTCTACGACTGGGCAGAATCAGAATATGATAGACCAAAAGGGGTGACTCACTCCTAGCTCTGCCTATTGACCCACCTCACTTGAGCAGCCCAAGTCCGCGAAGTTGTCACCAACCACAACCGAGCAGAACCTGATGGTGAAGCATCTATGTTTTTCCAGCAGGACAGTGTAAAATCTGCTGGGGGATACCTTTGAGAGTCCTGACCGCCGTTGAGAAATGGCTTTTCGTGCTCTGCCTGCCTTTTATGCTGGTGACGGCCAGCATCTGGTGGGCGGCCAATAGCCAGTGGCTATACACTTCCGGCTTCACCAGGTACGACGTCAGCCAGACCACCGGTCTGGCCCGGAGCGAGCTGGACAAGGCAGCCGCCGGTCTGATTCACTACTTTAACTCGCCGGAGGAATTCGTTGACATTACCGTGGTCAGGAACGGCCAAGCCATTGACCTGTTCACTGACGAAGAGGCTATCCATTTCCGTGACGTAAAACAGCTATTCCGGCTGGACTTCTATGTTTTCCTGGGGACGGCCGTCTATTGCGTAGCCTATGCCTCCGGCAATATCCTGCTGCGACAGCGCCGGTACTATCGGCATCTGTCACAGGCAGTTCTCGGTGGGAGCGTCCTTACCCTGGCCCTGATGCTGTTACTGGGAACAGGCGCACTGCTGGACTTTGACCAGTTCTTCCTCCGCTTCCATCTCTTTGCCTTCACCAACGAGTTCTGGTCCGCGGAAGGCTACATGCTGCTACTCTTCCCGGGCGGTTTCTGGTATGATGCCGTTATCTACTGCGGTGCGGCGACAGCTATCGTCGCCTTGATTCTGGCCGCGGTCGCCGGGGGCTGTCTGCGCGTCAAGACAGGCTCCCAGTCCGGTGAAACACAGGTCCATGAAATCCAACAATGAGAAAGGATGCAAAATGGTAGAGGTTCGCGAGGCAACTATTGGGGATGAGGCCGGGGTATTCGACCTGTTGAAACAGCTCATGTCCGGGGCCAACGAGGAAAGCCCCATTAACCGGCAGAGCGGCGTCGATACCTATCAACAGATGCTCAAAGGCGAAACGGGGACAGTTTTCGTTGCTATTGAAGATGGCAGTATGCTGGGTCTGGTTACCCTGTCATATCCGGTGGCAATACGCTGCGGTGGGACATACTCAAGCATCGAGGAGTTCATCGTCAGTGAGCAGGCCAGAGGAAAGGGTGTAGGTGGTGCGCTATTGGAGGCGGCCATCGCCAGGGCTACCGGGAGAGGCTGCTACGAGCTCCTGGTAAGCCGACCCAGTGAGCTCGGTTATCCGGTCTATCTTCGCCACGGCTGGCAGGATGCGGGTAAGGCCCTCCTCATGAAGCTGCCTCGCGTATCGGCGTGAAGCACATCTTTTGACAGTCCATCGAAGGAACGGTATCATCGAATCAGTCTTACACTCTATCCGGAAAGGGGAAGGTCGGTATGGAAGGTGAACATCTAGGTGCTGTCTGTGGACTCTATTGCGGGGCCTGTACCCTGTATCGCGCACGGCACGACAAGGACCGAAAGGGATTGGAGGAGTTCTTTCAGAATCTGGCAGAGCGCTGGAATGTACCTGTTGAAGAGGTGACCTGCGAGGGCTGCCTCAGTGACGGGCCTGTTGCCCTGTACTGTCGCGACTGTAAGATAAAGCAGTGCGCCGCCGAGAAAGAAGGAGTTACCCGGTGCTCCGACTGCCCGGACTTCCCCTGCGACATTATCACCAGTTTCAACAACGACGGCGTTGCCCATCACTCCGAAGTATTGAAAAACGTCCGCCGCCAGCAGAAGATTGGCACCTACGAGTGGCTTCAGGAGGAATACGAGCGGATACGCTGCCAGTACTGCGGAGTATCGCTGGACTGGTATGCCCGGACCTGTCACCGCTGCGGAACAAAGAACCCGTCGACAATTACCAGCATGGCCAGGGATGGGACCTCCATGCAACCCCACTACAGGGCTTAGTCTCGCTTCACTCAGGATAGCACGCGTCATCGGGCCACCCGCAATGGTAATCGTCACCCGGTGGCCGGTTGCTCTGCAGATAACTCTAGCTGAGGAGGTACACTTACCATGGTCACGATGCCGGATGACATTGCCGACAGGACTCCCTATGAGAGCATCCTCTACGAGAAGGACCCCGACGACAGCAGGTTGCTCCGAATCACCCTCAACCAGCCGGACAGGGTCAATGCTTTGAGCTACGACATGCTCATGGACCTGCGCCACGCTCTTATCCACGGAGAGCGCGACCCCGAGGTGAAGGTAATCATCATCAAGGGGGCCGGACGCGCCTTTGGTGCCGGGTTCGACCTCGGAGCCCGACCCCGCTTCACCGAGGGTATCAGCCAGACAGTGGCCATCGAGGACCACATCCGTTACTACCACCAGGACGTCTGGTTCACCATCTGGAACCTGCAGAAGCCGGTCATCGCCCAGGTGCACGGCTATGCCCTGGCCGGGGCCAGCGAGCTTGCCTTCATGTGCGACGTTACCATTATGGCCGAGGACGCCGTCACCGGTTACCCGCCGGCGAGAGCGATGTCGGTCCCGGACACGTTCTACTGGCCGTGGCTCTGCGGAGTCAAGAAGGGCAAGTACCTCAGCATGTCCGGCGACCCCATAACCGGCAAGGAAGCCGCCGAGATTGGACTGGCGACCATGGCCGTGCCCGCCGACAAGCTGGAGGAACAGGTTACGTTAGTGGCGAAGCGACTGGCAATGGTGCCCTCCGAGCTTCTGTTCCTCAACAAGTATGCCAATAACCGTGCCATGGAGACGATGGGCATGCGGACGGCGATGGAGTCCACCGGCAAGCTGCACGACTACTCCCATACGTTCGAGTCCGCGCGCGAGTTCGGCAAGATTTCACGAGAGCAGGGACTGAATGCCGCCCTGGCCTGGCGCGACGGCAAGTTCGGGGACGACTTCCGGGCGCTGAGGAAGATGGCCGCCGAGAAGGGCACCGACTACCCCTTCCCGCAGGCGCTATCCATGCCCGAGGTCAGAGAAGGTCTTCAGAAATACGAGGAGGAGAGGAAGAGGGAGGAGTAGACATCACCCCCTCATCCCCCCCAATCGGTTCAAAGCGTCCCGTTTCTCGGTGAGGCCCAGCTTAGCCCGGTGCACCGCTTTGGCCAGCAGCTCTACGGAGGTGTCGTAGGTCTTTCTATCAACCGGATAAGGGTAGCCGTCCTTACCGCCGTGGGCGAAGCTGTACCGCGCCGGGTCGCGGTAGCTGGGGGCAACCCCGTGCACCAGCTCGGCAATCAGGCTCAGGGCGCGCAGGGTCTTGGCGCCAACCCCCTGGAGGCCAAGTAACTTCTCGAAGTCTTCCGGCTGGCGCTCGTAGACACCAAGCAGTATCCGGCTCAGACTCTCAGGATGTATGTCCGTCATCTCGACAGTGTGGTGGGCGGGAAGGCTCAGGGTCTTCAGTTTCCTGAGGTCGGACAGGATAATCTCAGGTTTTTCATCGTGGGCAATCCCGGCGATGGTGCTGCGTGCAGGTCCGCTTTCTTCCGCGACCAGGTTCAGCGTGGTACTCTTTGCCTGTGATGCAATCGCCGAGTGAGGCTCGTTGACATAATCGGTCACACTCTCACCGAGCCAGTGGTAGCGACGCGCGTAGTGGTTCCGGTCGTTCATACCCTGCTGGACTACTGCCCACGAGCCTCTGGACGTGAACAGAAAGGTATGGTGGTAGAGCTGGTAACCGTCCTGCACGGCGGCGCTGTCCACCTTGGCGGACATCCGGCTGGCGTAGACCAGTGGTACCGGGTTTAGCGAGATACGCTCTCCCCAGGTCTCTATCTCTGACGGCGTCCTCCGCGACGCGCTGCCCTTACCGCCGGCCACGAACAGCCCCAGGTCACGCTCCAACCCCTTGATGCCCTCTTTCAGGGCGCCGCAAAGGGTAGTGGTCACGCCGCTTGAGTGCCAGTCGAATCCCAGCACGCAGCCGAAGGCCTGGAACCAGTAGGGGTGGGACATTCGGTGCAGCATCTCGTCGGGACCGTACTCGGCGACGATGGCAATCGTGATTTCCCGGGCCAGCTTGACCATGCGGTCGAAAAGCCAGCGCGGTGCTCTCCCGTGGTGGAGGGGTAAATTGGCAATCCCGGTACGTCTTGAGGGCATAGCTATGACGCCTCTGTGGATATGCGGATACTGTGGCCTGCCAATCTACTGACCATCATGAGGCAACTACCGCACGCCTACATGTTGCAGGAATCGCAACTTGAGGCAGAGCAGGACGAGCAGGCGTCTCCACCTACGGGCGCCATCATGCCGCTGTCGTCGGTGGTGAAGCAGGAGAACCGGGACAGTACCCGTTCGGCATCCTTCTGGCAGGTGGGGCAGGGTGCCGGCTCAGTGGCGCAGCTTACCGGACGGATTTTCTCGAACTTGCTGTCGCAGTCGGTGCAAACGTACTCGTAAATCGGCATTATGTCTCTCCACTAACAGTGTAGCCATTCTCCGGTATTGCGTCAAGCGACAGTGTGCCTGGGTGTGAACCAGCCTACTCCAGTGTCTGTCCCTCTTTGAGCAGTATCTGGTCAGGTGAAAGACGTGGCCGGGATTCTGGGTCCTCATCCGCGTAACCTATAAGCAGTAGCGTCAGAACGGCAATATGCCTGGGCCAACCCAGTATCTTGGCAGCCTGTCCAAACCTCATCCTCTGCACCCAGCAGGTACCGAGACCGAGGGACGTGGCCATAAGCACCATGTGCTCCACGGCGATAGCGGTATACATGTGCGCATCGGGGAGGAACTTCTGGAGCTCCGCGGGGTCTTCGCTGTCCGCGCCAAAGTACTCGGAGCCAGGCGGGGCCAGTTTGTGGCCCTTGACGAAACTGAGGAGTTCGGAGCCGCAGACAACTACTACCGGTGCCTGGGCAATTTGCGGTTGTTCGCCAATGACTGCTCCTTCTATGAGCTTGTTCTTCAGTTCGCCTTCCTTGACTATCTGGAATCGCCACGGCTGCCGATTGGTGCCGGAGGGCGCCAGACGGGCAGCTTCCAGTATCTGCGCCATCATTTCTTCGGGCACCGGGTCAGGCTTGAACTTGCGTATACTCCGCCGTTTCTGAATCGCCTCTGCTACTGTCAGCATGAAATGTAACCTCCTTAAATCGTGGTCGTGTACCATACAGCTTGTCTCCGTCATGCTAGCATAATGCCGCGAAGCCTGCAAAGACTCCTCCTCCCCGGCGGTCTGCCAGCCACCAGACTAACCAACTATGCTGCTGGTTAGCCGTATGGGATTTGCTATGGTGCTCCAGACAAGGAACAACATCAAGCCTCCCAGACCACACTCCCGCCACTCATCGTCATTTCCACCCGGATGTCCTTTATCCCCTCCGGGGGACACGCCGTGGGGTCGTCACTGAGCAACACCATGTCAGCCAGCTTGCTCACCGCTATCGAGCCTTTTATGCTTTCTTCGAAGGAGGCGTAGGCAGCATTTGTCGTGTAGGCAGCCATCGCCTGCTCCACCGTAATGGCTTCGTCAGGCAGAAGTAGCTGCCCGGACTCGGACTGCCTTGTGACGGCGCCGTAGATGCCCATCAGGGGGTCGTTGGATACTATCGGCGAGTCCGAGCTTCCCGCGACCACCAGTCCGCTATCGAGGAAAGACCTGAAGCGGTAGAGCCACTTCAACTGCTCCGCCGGTACCATAGCCCGGTACCTGTCGCCACTGTAGTAGATGAACGGCGGTTGGGTAGCGATAACCGTACCGAGTCGGGAGAGCCGCTCCAGCAGGTTGGGCGGGCACTCGGCGCAGTGCTCGATGCGATGCCGCCGGTCGGCTCCGGTAGACTGACTGCGTACGTGCTCCTGGGCAATAATTACCGCCTCAACAGTACTCTCCCGGACCGCGTGTATGGCCACCTGAAAGCCGTTTCGGTGCATATCAAGGACCATCTGGTTCAGCTCCGGCTGGGGAGGATAGAGCTGTCCGGCGATATTGCTGGGTACTATCTTGACCGCCCCCAGTCGCAACCGGTCATCACCGTCACCAAAGCCCAAACCCGCCTCCCGAAACTCGGCCACAGCCTCAACCCCTAACATCATGTATATCCGGCTCCTGAGCTTACGTGCATCGATGAAGCGGCGGAAGGTCTGCCAGCGCCGGTAATCATTGACTACGGTGGCGTCCTGTAAAGACGTAATCCCCCGGGACAGGTATTCCCGGTTGGCCAGCGTCATGCCCCTCTCCAGTTCCTCATCGGACCAGGGGGGCATCACCTGCTCCCGTATGTGGCCCACCATCTCAAAGAGCAGCCCGTTCGGCTCACCATCGCTGACATCACGGTCAATCATCGCCCCTGGAGGTTCCGGAGTCTCCCGGGTGATACCGGCCAGCGCAAGGGCGCGGCTGTTGAGGACACAGGCATGCAGGGAGCGGTGCGAGAGCACCACCGGATGGTCCGGCGCTACCTCATCAATGTCCCGGCGAGTCGGATGGCGCTTCTCCGCAAGGTTGAACTCGCTGTAGTCAGTCCCCTGAATCCACTGGCCGGACGGCGTGTCTGTGGCCTTGCGGGCAATGATGGCCTTGATATCGGCAATCGAGCTCACCGCTGCAGGACTGAGGTCAATACTGAGGAGCTTTCTGATGAGGCTGAAAATGTGGCAGTGCGCATCGTTGAAGCCGGGCACCAGGGTACTGCCCCGGCAGTCAATTGTCTTTGTTCCGACGCCCCGTACTTCGTCCAGCCGGTCGTCACTACCGACCAGCCAGACCCTGCCGTCCCGTACCGCCACCAGCCGGGCGTGGGGCTGGGCCGGGTCCATGGTTATCACGTTGGCATTCTTCAGTACCAGGTCTGCTGAGGGCATAATGCTCCAGCCTCCTTTGACCAGGTGGTTACAGGCTAGTATACTACCCGTGACACCACGAGACAATGGAGGCACGAATGGACACAGCACAACTGGCGGACAGACTCGTTTCATGGCTCAAAGAAAAGGTATCCGAGGCCGGGTGCCAGGGGGTGGTACTCGGTATCAGTGGCGGGATTGATTCTGCGGTCGTGGCAGTCCTGTGCAAACAGGCTTTTCCCGATGCTACCCTCGGCGTGCTCATGCCCTGCTACAGTATTCCCCAGGATAAAGAACATGCCCTGGTCGTGGCTGATAAGTTTTCCATCCCTATCAGGGAGGTTGTTCTGGACGGTATCTACGATTCCCTGGCTGGGACACTGCCGGACTTCGGGGCGGAATCCCGGGTGGGACTTCCTTCAAGGGCCAATATCAAGGCCCGGCTGAGGATGCTCACCCTCTATTTCCTCGCCAATCAGTTGGGCTACCTGGTGGTTGGCTCAAGCAACCGCAGTGAGCTTACTGTAGGCTACTTCACCAAGTACGGCGACGGCGGTGTGGACATCGCCCCGCTGGGCAATCTTGTCAAGAGACAGGTCAGGGAACTGGCCGGATTTCTCGGTGTCCCGCAGGAGATAATTGATAAGCCTCCCTCGGCTGGTCTCTGGCCGGGGCAGACCGACGAAGCAGAACTCGGGATGACCTATGAAGAAATCGACGACTACCTGACGAGTGGCCGGGGGCGTGAGGATATCCGGGAGAAGATAGAGGCAATGATGGCTGCCTGCCGCCACAAGCGTCAGCCTCCTGCCGTGCCTGAATTCTAGCAGGGTGCTGAACAAGGGAGTCCAGGGAAAGAATCAGGGAACCGGTTACTGAAGTGATTGAAGAGAAACAACCAGATTGACCTGTGGCAAGGATTATGGGGGAATCAGGGACTTATAATAGACAGCTCTTGAACAACGGCAGCAATGATTAGACGGTTTTCTTTGTATGGTTTCCTCAAAAACCAACGGTATTTTGAACCGTTCATTATCTTGTTTTTTCTCCAGCGAGGACTTTCCTTTACCCAGATAGGTTTTCTCATTGCCTTCCGGGAGCTTTTCATCAACCTTATAGAAATCCCCAGCGGCGCCGTTGCCGATTTATTTGGCCGCCGCCGCAGCATGATTTTGGCCTTTGTGTCTTACATTATATCCTTTGCTATCTTCGGTTTTTGCCAGGATTACTGGCATTTCTTTATCGCCATGTTCTTTTTCGCCGTCGGGGAAGCATTCCGCACCGGCACCCACAAAGCGATGATATTTACGTGGCTCCGTATTGAAGGACGCCTTGACGAAAAAACGAAGGTCTATGGTTACACTCGCTCATGGTCAAAAATTGGGTCAGCGGTTTCTACTGTCCTGGCGGTTGCCTGCGTCCTACTGGCCAATGACTATGCCTATGTCTTTTTCTTTGCCATTATCCCGTATATTGCGGGACTGATTAACCTTATGACCTATCCCGGGGAGTTAGAGGGCCAACCCGGTGAGAAGGTGGGCATTCGTGATGTTGTGGCACATCTCTGGGAGTGTATCCGTACTGCATTGGTCGTCAGGAGACTGCGTCGCTTAATCGTGGAATCAATGTCTTTTGAAGGTGTTTACAAGGCAGTTGCAGACTATCTTCAGCCCGTAGTAAAAGATATGGCACTGTTACTGCCCATTTTCCTCGCCTGGGGAGAGACACGCCGTAGCGCAGTTATGATAGGAGTGGTTTACGTTATCCTGTACCTGGTCTCAGCCTATGCCAGCCGGAATGCCCATCGCCTGACCAGTCGCGCTGGTGGGGAGGAGAGGGGAAGCCGCCTGCTCTGGAAGGTGGTTTTTGGGCTTTACATTGCGCTTATTCCATTGCTGTTCTTCGGGTATTATGAAGTGGCGGTGGTTGGCTTTATTGCTCTTGCTCTGCTACAGAATTTCTGGCGGCCTATTCTGATAAGCCGCTTTGACGCTTTCGCCAGTGAGGCAAAGGGTGCCACTGTGCTATCTATTGAAAGCCAGGCAAAATCAGTCTCTACAATGATAATAGCACCGATTCTGGGTGTGGCTGTGGATTTTGTCCGGGGACAGAGCCTGGGTGGGGAATTCTGGCCGGTAGCTGCCGTCGCGACGGTAGTCACCCTGTTTATCCTGCTTACGCCGCTGAGAGAGAAAGGTAACGGGGAACCGACTTAACAATGCAGCGAAAAGTTACTCCAGCATTCGGCCACCTAACAGAATGAGACTGCCGAAAAAGTCCCATTTGAAGACTGTAGAAAAAAGACTACCCTACGCGTGATATGAGGCTAAATGCATGATAAAATAGGGGTAACAAACCAGTAGGAGGTGCTCATGCTCAAGCCAAAATCACCTCAAGAG
>JADHXC010000066.1 GCA_016783135.1 Dehalococcoidales bacterium
AGCCGACCAAGGCCCAGTCTATCCTCCTCCAGAGGCTCCAGTTGCATCTACCTCAGCGGATGAAAACCCACGAAATGTAGTGCCAATTTTACGTGTGAGCAGACCCCATTTTACACGTGAAACTGCGGAAGTTGGGCTAACGCCTGTCTACGAGGGAGGAAAATACAGACCAGTGCAAGAAGAAACAACGAAAAACGTCTCTACGGATGCACCAGTAACAAACCGTACGTTCTGGCAGCGCCTCAGCGGCAATGGCTCAGCCGCTGGGCCATCATTAGTGATAAAGATTGCCGTCCTGGTGATGGTACTCGTCATCGTCCTCGGGGGACTCGCCATTACCTCCAACACAGCATCGGAAGAGGTACGGGAGGGGCCGCTCTTCGAGTTCATGGAGGACTGGAACATCAAGTGGGATGTTGTCAAGTGGATAAACCAGCAGATCGACTGGTTGGTAATACACGGAGACGCCCTTTTTTCTGGTATCAGGGACGGCATACTCATTGGTATTCTAAGTCCATTACGGAAATTCCTGCTGTGGTTACCGTGGTGGTTGGTCATCATCGGGACCGGGTTCCTCGCCTGGAGGGTAGTCGATAGACGCATTGCTATTATGGTCGTGGTATTCCTCGGTCTGATGGGAATTCTCGGGATGCACGACCTGGCAATGACCACCCTGGCCGTCGTTCTCACCGCCACCCTGCTGTGTGTTGCGCTCGGAATTCCCATCGGGATTGTTGCCGCGAAAAGTAATCGTTTTGACAGTATCAGCAGGCCAATCCTTGACGGAATGCAGACCATGCCCAGCTTCGTCTACCTTGTCCCCGCCCTGATGCTTTTCGGCCTGGGCATGGTACCGGCGGTGCTGGCTACCTGCATTTACGCTATTCCGCCCATGATACGTCTGACCAACCTGGGAATACGGCAGGTAGACACACAGATTCTGGAAGCGTCAAAATCCTTCGGCACAACCACCTGGCAGCTGCTTACCAAGGTGCAGATACCCCTTGCCATACCCACAATTCTGGCAGGAGTCAACCAGACGATTATGATGGCCCTGGCAATGGTAGTCCTTGCTTCCATGATTGGCGCAGCCGGACTGGGTGTCGAGGTACTGACCGGCCTCGGGCGCATCAATCCCGGACAGGCATTTGTCGGCGGTATCAGTATCGTCTTCCTGGCAATAATACTGGACCGCATCAGCCAGGGGTTTGCCAAGAGACCCGGAAAACGACCCGCTACGTAGTGCTGTTTTCCGGGAACCGTGAAGAAGTAGCGGACCATAAGTTGGTATGACACATGTATATGCACCAGACTGGAGGGAGGTGAAGAAATAAAGCGAAATAGGATAATAATCCTCTCAGCGGCATGGTAAATGCCGCATATGAAGAATACATTCCCAGTATCAGGAGGAAAGTAATGCGACTTATCAAGACACATTGGAAGCGTCTGCTGTTTCTTTCGGTTGCCCTTATCATGGTGGCCTCACTGACTGCCGGCTGCGCCGGCGAAGAGGGTGCCGTGGAGAAGCCAAAAGTAAAGGAGACCATCAAGTTCTACGACGGCTCGTGGGAGTCCCTGTGGATATCCAATGCCATTGCCCAGTACATCATCAAGGAGGGCTACGGGTATCCGGTCGAGACCGTCGTGCTGGACACTGCCGTGATGCAGGTCTCGCTGTCTCAGGGCGACATCCACGTCAACATGGAGCAGTGGCCGCAGAACATCTTAGACTGGTATAACGAACAGATAGCCCTCGGTAACATCATAGAACTCGCCGAGTGCCTGGAAGGCGGCCCCCAGTTCTTTATGATACCCCAGTGGGTACACGAACAGTACGGTATCGACAGCATCTATGACATGCCGGAGCACTGGGAGCTCTTCAAGGACCCCGAGGACCCGACTAAGGGACGCTTCATCAACTGCAGGCTCGGCTGGCAGTGCGGTCTGGTTAACAGGCTGAAGCTGGAAACCTACGGTCTGCTGGATACCTACAATATAATGGAACCCGGCAGTGCCGGCGCTATGGACGCTGCTTATCTCGGCGCAGCCATGAAGGACGAACCGATTTTCGGTTACTACTGGGCCCCGACCGCGCTGATGGGCATGCACGACTGGTACATCCTTGAAGAGCCGGAGTATACGGAAGCAATCTGGGATAAACTACAGGTATCCCTGGCCGATGAAGACCTTCCGGCACCGGATGAGGCCTGCGCCTACCCAAGTAATCCCTTGCCTATAACCGTCCACAAGAGCATGAAGGACATGGCACCGGAGGTCGTTACCATGCTCGGGAAGATGGTCATCGGCCTTGACGCCATGAACAAGATGGCAGCATGGTCACAGGACAACGAAGTCTCCGACTACTTTGAGACGGCTATCTATTACCTGCGCAACTACGAGAGCACCTGGAAGACCTGGGTCACCAGTGATATTGTTACCAAGGTGAAGGCGGCCCTGGCCGAAGAGGACTAGCATCCTCATCCATTCCACACCAGAAAAGAGTTGCCTCCTGCCGGAGAACTCCGCGCAGGGGGCAACTCTTTGTTACCTCAATCCAACAGGATGCGGGGTTTTATTCTACCTAACTTAATACGCCGACCATAAGGTCGAGGGAAGTTTATTTCAACTGGTCCCGAGTGTAGTCGAGGACGCGCCGGGCCACTATCAGCATGTTAATCTGTCCGGTACCTTCGAAGATATCGTTTATCTTACCGTCCCGCATCCACTTCTCCAGCAGGTACTTGCGGGAATAGCCCAGAGGCCCCATCATCTCGACCGCTTTCTGCGTTATCCTGGTAACTACCAGTCCCGCCTTGGCCTTGGCCATCGATGCCTCCAGACTGTTGGGCTGGAACTGGCCCATCATCCAGACGGCGCGAAGCATCAGCATGTGGGCGGCCTTGTACCCCGCCTCCATGTCCATGATATCGCGCTCGATGGCGGTCAGCTTGTGGCGTGGCGCTCCGTAGCGTACCTGAATACCCTCCTTCTCCAGGGCTTCCTTGATGAAGTCCAGGGCGGCACGCCCAACTCCTAACGCCATTGCGGCGATTATCGGCCGGGTAGCATCAAAGGTGGCCATCGCCCGCTTGAACCCCGCCGTCTGGCCGCTATCCACCTTCCTGACCTCGGGGCTGCCCAGTATGTTCTCGTAGGGGATGCGGCAATTGTCCAGGATGAGAGTGGCGGTATCACTGGCGCGGATACCGAGCTTGTTCTCCACCTTCTCAATACGTGCCCCCGGCGTACCGGCCTCGACGACGAAAGACTTCATACCAGCCCGCCCCGCTGTCTTGTCAACCGTTGCCCAGACAACCACCAGGCCATCTGATTCATCCATAGCACGCTGGCCGCCGGTGATGAATATCTTCTCGCCGTTCAGCACCCATTCGTCACCGTCCAGAACGGCCGTTGTCTGGATGGCAGAGGTATCCGAGCCACAGCCGGACTCGGTCATCGCCATCCCACCCCATTTCGGCTCGCCCTCACTGAAACGCTTCAGAAAACGCTGCTGCTGCTCCTGGGTGCCGGTCATCAAGATGGCGGCACCTCCCAGACCCGAACCCGGGGCCACCAGCATCAGGCCGGCGTCACCCCAGCAGGTCTCCACTATCCGCAGCGCAGCGCCAACGCCCAGGCTAAGCATTCCACCGCCACCACTTCTCTGCTGTGCCCACTGCTGCTCGATAAAGTCTTCGGGGCTTTCGTGCTCGTGCTCATCGTAGTAACGGGCAATCGGACGTAGAAGCTCTTCGGCCTCTTTATGGGCTGCTGCTATCATTGCTTCCTCTTCAGTAGTCAATTCAAATTCAATCATCGCTCGATACCTCCTGCTATCACTTTGACAGTCTATCAGGGTGTTGAAAAACCTTTTCGACCATCCCCCTGACCCCTGCCAGAGGGAGCGCCTTACCCTTCCTGGCCAGGAAGGAGCCTTCTGCGGAAGGGGGAAAATATTATATCTGGGGGACACCCCCAGACCCCTGCTATACGATGGCCATGCCGCTGAAGGTGGCAAATCCCCGCCCGTTCCTCAGCCAGAGTTCCACCGGATGGTCACGGATGTAACCGTGCCCACCGAGTATCTGAACGGCACGGTCAGTGACGGTCAGCACCATGTCATCGGCGTACGATTTCAGCAGGGAAGCTTCTTTAGTGGCATCCTCACCACGGTCCAGCTTCCAGGCAGCTTCCCAGGTCATAAGCCTGGTAGCATCAATCTCGATGGCCATTTCCGCCAGCATAAAGGCTATCGTCTGGCGTGAGGCAATCGGCTCACCGAAGGCGCTGCGCTCCCTGGCGTAGTCACGGGCATACTCGAAAGCACCGCGGGCCACTCCCACCGCCATCGCGGAGAGGGCTACCCGTGAGCAGTTCAGAACCCGTACAAAATCGCATCCGCCCTCACCGCCGAGTCGGTTAGACTTCGGCACACGGCAGTCCTTCAGGGAAAGCTCGTAGGTTGCCAGGGCCTTAATCCCCATGTTCTTCTCTCGCTCGATTATGTCCAATCCGGTAGTACCCTTCTCCACCAGAAAACCCTGGGTGCAGTCGTCCTCGCTGGCATAAACCAGCAGTAGGTCGGCGTCGGCCGCCAGCGGGACATAGCATTTCTCGCCATTGAGAACGTAGTCACCACCATTCAGCCTGGCCGTAGTCGATAGAGCGGTGGGGTCGAAATCAAAGCGAGGTTCTATCAGGGCTGCCGTAGCTGCCTTGAATCTGTCACCACAGAAACCGGGCAGGTACTTGCTTTTCTGCTCATCGGTGCCCATCTCAACCAGCGGTATTGCGACCAATGATGGGCAGAGGATGTGCATCGCTATCGAGAGGTCACCCCAGGCCAGCTCCTCGGCAATCAACGAACCGGTGAGAGAAGAACGCTCCTCGCCAAGTCCCTGGAACTCTTCGGGGATGCTCGTGGAGATGAATCCGAACTCCCAGGCAGTATCGAGTACATCGACCGGGATTTCGCCACTCTCATCGCACTCACGGTATAACTTTCGGAGGTGGTCGGTCGAGAACTCCTTCACCATATTGATAATCATCTGCTGCTCTTCACTTGGACTGAACGAGACCATCGCTACCTCCTTTTATCATCCAGGGTACGGCGACCACATGGGGTATTCTGTCCGCCCGAAAGATAGCATACTGAGCGCCATATATCAAGATTATGCCTCTATCTCCCTGCCCACGCTGAACGCCCCGGCGATAATCTCACCGAAGGCCTGGTACCGGGAGGGGGGACCGGGGATGAAGATGAATGGCCGGACCTTGTCGACGTCCGGTCGTCCGTCGGTCAGGCAGTCGTCCGATACATGGGTCTCTTCTATCTTGCCGACAATCAACCAATGGCTACCCAACTCCAGCATCTGTACCACCCGGCACTCCAGGTTGACCGGGCACTGTTCAATCATGGGTGCACCCTCCACCTTGCCGTAGAAGATATCGAAGTTGCAGGCAGCCACCTTATCTACTTTCGCACCCGACCTTATACCACAATAGTCCGCCTCTTTCACCAGTTCCACCGATGGGATATTCACCGAGAAGGCCATATTCTGCCTGATGCCCCTCAGTGTATAGCGCCTGGGCTGTAATGCCACGGAGACCATCGGGGGCTGGCTGCAAGCCACCCCGCACCAGGCAATTGCCAGGAAATTCGGTTTGCCATCAACATCCGCCCCCACGAGGGTTGTGGGCATCGGGTATATCAGGGTCGTTGCGCCTATCTGTGTCTTGCTCATAGCTTTCCTCCTGCTAACCTAAATGTCCTCACAGAACCCGCTATTTAATCCGCCGGTTGGCGGTCTCTTTCACTTCAGGATTTGCCAGCGACCTGGGCCATTCGCCCTTCAGAGCATCTACCACTGCCCCCACGGTGCCCATAACCAGCGCCAGGAGTGAGTCCTCGGAGTAGAAGGCAGAATGGGCGGTAACTACCACATTCTCCAACTGGAGCAGGGGGTCATCCGGGTCAGGTGGTTCGGGGTCGGTGACATCGATACCTGCCCCGGCGATTACTCCCTCAGACAGAGCGTTGAACAGGGCTTTTTCATCAACAATATCTCCGCGTGCGGTATTGATAAGGCAGGCAGTCGATTTCATCTTACTGAATTCCCCGGCGCCAAATATCCGCTTTGTCTCGTCGGTAGCGGGACAGTGAATCGAGATATAATCGGACTCCCGCAGCAGTTGCTCGAAGTCAACTTTTACAGCCCCCATTGTCTGAATCGTGTCCTCAGTCAGATAAGGGTCATAGACAATCACCTTCACCCCGAAGGCTCTGACCTTGCGCACAAAGGCGCCACCGATTCTACCTGCTCCTATAACGCCGACCGTCTGCCGGCTAAGGCGAACGGTCGGCACCCTGATTTCGAATATCTCGCGACGTCGCAGTTGCCAGGCACCCTGCCTTACCAGCCGGTCTACGGGTATAATCTTCCGGTAAAACGCCAGCAGAAAAGCCAGGGCATGGTCGGAGACCTCTTCGATACTGGCGTCCGTTACAATAGCCACGGCAATACCGTTCTCGGTAGCAGCTTCTACATCGATGTTGTTGTAGCCGACACCTGTCCGGCTGATAACGCGGCACTTTTTCATGGCTTCAATCGCTTTTCGGGTATAAGGCTCAGTAGCACCCACCATTACTGCGTCCGCATCCGCTGCTGATTTGATAATATCCTCTTCCGTCCATACCGGTTCCAGTACCACCTCAGCATCTACCCGGGCAAGCTCTGCCTTGATGTTATCTCCTCCACCTATCCCGGATACCACTTTGAAAGACATGTCTCACTTTCTCCCTTCTTATAATCGATGTATCTTCATTATTACCTTAGCAGGCTGCTGAAAAACCCTTTCGAATATCCCCGTGCGGCCCATCTGGGCCGCCTTACCCTTCCTGGCCAGGAAGGAGCCTTCTGCGGAAGGGGGGAAATATTATATCTGGGGGACACCGGCAGAATCTGGTTTCAGATTCTGCTAACGTCATTCTGTAAGAATGACGCCCAGACACCCCTGCCATAAGGGGGCGCCCCTCAGAAGGGGCGAAGCCCCTCTGGACTCCCCTTTTTCATCTCCCTGTTAGTGTTGTAATAGACACTTTATGTGCCTCACTGGCTATTGTCAAGCAATTACGGTAATACTTTATGAGCTTCGTTGCGCTTCATCTTACTGGCAGAGGTTATTTCTATAATTTGACAGGTCAGCATTGAAGTAGTAGCATTCCTGAAAGATATGTGTCCATCAGAAACTGTATCGCCACACCGAACCGGGCCACCAATAATTACCGATGCCTCAAAGTGCACCGGGTGCCTCATCTGCGAACTACGCTGCTCCCTGCGCTTCGAGAAGGCATTCAATCCTGCCAGGGCAGCCATTGTCATCCGCAGACAGACAGACTCCCCTAACGAGTACACGATATCCTTCACCGATAAGTGTGACAACTGCGGGATATGTGTACGCTACTGTGCCTACGGTGCACTTAATCAGGAGAAAAAGTCAGGAGTGACCTAGCATGGGTATTCCGGGGTATTCCGGCAACATACTTTATGTCGACCTGACCGACGGCAGTACCAGAGTAGAGCAGTACGATGCCGAGTTGGTACACACACTGATTGGCGGTTACGGCATCAGCAGCAAGCTGGCCTATGACCTGATACCGCCCGGGGTGGACCCCCTTTCTCCGGAAAACCTTATCATCATCTCAGCCGGTCCGTTCGCCGGGACAATGATTCCGGGCGGAGCCAAGGTCCTGGTCACTACCAGGTTCCCCATCAACGGGGCACTTGCCACCGCCGCCGGGGGTGGCGCTTTCGCCCCGTTCCTGAAATCGGTCGGACTCGACCATGTCGTCATCAGAGGTCGGGCCAGACAACCGGTCTCACTCAGGATTGCCGAAGGACAGGTCTCGCTCGATGATGCCGGGGAACTCTGGGGCAGTGACACCTACGAGACCACTGACATACTGCGCCGCAGCTACGAACCGTGCAGTGTTATCGCAATCGGACAGGCCGGCGAGAACCTTGTCAAGAACTCAATTACATTCGTGGACAAAGCGGCCACCATAGGTCGTGGCGGTCTTCCCGCCATCATGGGGTCAAAGAATCTAAAGGCAATGGTTGTTCAGCAGGGACAGGTACCAATGGAGATTGCCGACCGTCCAACCCTGCATCGACTGGTCAACCGTCTTCACGAGCGCATAATGCGCTGGCCCGGCCGGCAGCTTATCCAGGAAGACGGCCTCATGCCGGCACCACCGGACATGGCAGAGCTTCACCAGAAGACGAGGAAGCCCCTCGCCTGTCCCAGCTGCCCGCTGGCGGACAAAGTCATGGTCAGGCTGGATGACGGTCCCTACGCCGGAGTCCAGACCTATATGCCCCATCTCGGCGTCAATCGGTTCAGTGCCGCTACCAGTTCCGAGGCATACCAGCAGTCGATAAAGTACAGCGACACTATGAACCGATACGGCATCGGCGGTACCAATTTCTCCGGTCTCTTTGCACAAATTGTCGGACTTTACCGGGAGGGAATCATAACCAGGGAAGACACCGGTGGCATTGAACTCAAGAACGATATCGATACCGCCCTGGAGCTTCTCCGGATGACAGCCTACCGTGAAGGTTTCGGGGAAGTCCTGGCCGATGGAGCGGAGGCAGTTGCCCGCAGTCTTGGTGAAAAGAGTGAGAAATATATTGCCCACATCAAGGGCCTGGGCACTGTCCGTGACCCCAGGCTCGGCGGCCTGGGTACCATGGAGTTCGAGGAAATAACCATGCCCAGAGGTGCCCATGTCTCGGCGGCCGGCTCCCCGTCTTATGACTCCGGACGCCCCTTTACCGACTTCGTGCGACACGCTGAGCGGATGGGCGTCTCCACGGAAGCCGTGAAGCGATTGGAAGAATCAGGGGTGTTCAATCCGGGGAGGTACAGCAAGTACAGTGAGGACTGGTACGCCCTTTTTAATTGCCTCAGCCTGTGCAATCGCGCCCAGGTTAACCGGTTCTACCACGTGAAGACAATCACAGCCCTTTACTCGGCACTGACCGGCATCGATGTATCTCCGGAACAGCTTATGGAGAGTGCCGAACGGGCCTGGACTGTCGGCAAACTCCTCAATATCAGGGAGGGCTTCGACCGACGGCAAGACCGGGCACCGGAGGCGTGGTTCCATCCCCTGGTCCGCGAAGGCCAGGAACACCGTATGCGTGACTACGATGACACGGTTGACCTGACCCGCGAAGATGTTGAGAGCTATCTGGATGACTACTACGACGAACGGGGCTATGATAAACAGACCGGCTTGCCTACCCGTGAGAAGATGAGACAACTCGGTCTGGAGAGCATGGCCGGTGACCTGACACTGCCGGTTAAGGAATGAGCGCTACCCCAGCGACCGGTTAGCAGGCTGCTGAAAAACCCTTTCGACCAACCCCCGTGCGGCCCATCTGGGCCGCCTTCCCCTTCCTAGCCAGGAAGGAGCCTTCTGCGGAAGGGGGGAAATATTATATCTGGGGGACACCGGCAGAATCTGGTTTCAGATTCTGCTAACGTCATTCTGTAAGAATGACGCCCAGACACCCCTGCCAGAAGGGGGCGCC
>JADHXC010000021.1 GCA_016783135.1 Dehalococcoidales bacterium
CAAGCCTGCTGTTTCACTTAGTCGGGAACTTTCCGGTTTGCTTGATGAGATTCGTCAGGGTTAGCAGCTACCCATGCAGGACTAAAAGGGAGTCTTAGAGGGACGAAGTCCCTCTTTAATAATTATTCCCCTTTCCCTTATCAAGGGGAAGGGGATACAGGGGATGGGGTTACCTATCAGCGATTAAGCTGCTTAATGGGATTGCTTCGTCACCCTTCCGGGAAGGCATTCCTCGCAATGACAGTTCGTTGACGTCTTACACTAATTCGTGTAGAATCTGGTTATGGACAGCCACCAGAAGAGGAAACGCCCGCAATGGACCGGCCACCACATCCGTGCACTGAGGTCCCACATGGGCCTGACACAGCGTGAGCTAGCGGAAACACTCGGTACACGCCAGCAGACGATTAGCGAGTGGGAGAAGGGGATGTACCGGCCTCGTGGCGCCTCATCCATGCTGCTGACCATCGTCGCTGAGCGGGCCCTGTTTGAGTACAGGGCCGAATCCGAAGATAGGAAAGACTGAAAGCACGACCTGTTGTCGTGTCGGACGGCACCAACGCTATTTGCCACTCACTGCGTTTACCGCCAGGATTGCGCCGGGAGTACGGGCCATGAATGTTGGAGTATGCAGGATTAACCTTCGTTTGCCGGAGAACGAATCTCTCAAAGGCAAGAGACGGATACTGAAATCCATTGTCAGCCGCGTGGGTAATAAATTCAATGTCGCCATCGCCGAGGTCGATAACGGGGATATGTGGCAGCTGGCTACCATCGGGATATGCTGTGTTAGTAATGACCGTCGTCATGCCAACGAAGTCATGTCCAGAGTGGTCGACTTCATTATCAACTCCCGTCCCGACGCCGAGATACTCGATTACGAGATAGAGATAATTCCTGTGTCCTGAGTCCGGGGATACGGGGCAGGCAATACAGAGACACGATGGATACTTCGGCTTTTCTCCAGAATATTACCGCTCAACCGGGCTATGACGACCAGATTGCCCATATAGAGCATATTCCGCCTCGTCGGGCGACCCATGGTAAGCTGGAAGAGCCCCTGACTGACAGACTCCGGGACTCCCTGGTGCAACATGGCCTGTGGCCCCTGTACCGCCATCAGGCTGAGGCTGTGAACCATGCCCGTCATGGCGAAAATGTGATGGTGGCCACAGCCAGTGCCAGCGGCAAGACCCTGTGCTACAACATCCCGGTCCTCCAGGCCATGCTTACCGAACCGGATACCCGCTTTCTCTATCTTTTTCCCACCAAGGCCTTGGCGCAGGACCAGTTACGGGCCCTGCGAGAACTGTGCTGCCCTAAGCTATTGACGGGAGACGAGCTTGCCACCTTCGATGGTGACACGCCACGGGCGGAGCGGGCGGATATCAGGAAAAACGCCAGGATAGTGCTATCCAACCCGGATATGCTCCACCTGGGCATACTGCCAAACCACCGGCAGTGGTCCCGCATGTTGCGCCACCTGCGGTATGTGGTCGTCGATGAAGCCCACGTTTATCGCGGCGTCTTCGGTTCCCACCTGGCCGGTGTTCTGCGTCGCCTGCGCCGATTGTGCCACGTCTATGGTTCCGACCCGCAGTTCATCTGCTCTTCGGCCACAATAGCCAATCCCGGTGAGCACGCCGAGCGACTGGGGGGACTGCCGTTTGTCGTGGTGGCCAAAGACGGCTCTCCTCACGGAGGAAAGGACTTTGTCTTCTGGAACCCACCGCTTATCGATGTCGCCAGGAGCACCCGGCGCAGTGCCAACACCGAGGCAACCAACCTGTTCACGGGACTTCTCAGTGAAGGCATCCGCACCCTGACCTTCTCCCGCACCCGCCGCCTCACCGAGCTCATCTATACATACTCACGAAACAGACTGGCCACGGTGGACCCCGCGCTGGCCGAGCGAATCAAGCCCTACCGCGCCGGTTACCTGCCGAAGGATAGACGGAAGATAGAGCAGCAGTTGTTCAGCGGCCAGCTTCTCGGAGTTGTCGCCACCACCGCTCTTGAACTCGGTATCGACATCGGTGACCTGGAGGCAACCGTGCTTACCGGCTATCCGGGGAGCATTGCCAGCACCTGGCAGCAGGCAGGCAGAAGCGGTCGTGGCAAGGAACGGTCTCTGAGTTTCCTCATCGGCCTGGACGACCCCCTTGACCAGTACCTCATGCGTCACCCCGAGTTCTTCTTCAAACGGAGCTTCGAGAATGCCCTGGTAAACCCGGACAACCCCTACATAGCCCGGGCACACCTGCTGTGTGCCGCCTGGGAAATGCCCTTGAGTAAGGACGATGAAGTGTACTTCGGGGAGACCCTGGAACGAGAGAGGTCTGAGCTGGAAGACCGGGGGGTGCTCAGGGAACGCCGTGGCCGGTGGTACCTTTCACCGACAATCGCCCACCCTGCACAGAGCATTAACATCCGCTCCACGTCCCGGGAAAACTACAGCATCATCGATTCCGGGACCGATTCCCTGATGGAAACCGTAGAGGATACCGTTGCTTTCTTCCAGATACACCCCGGGGCCGTCTACCTCCACCAGGGCGAAGCCTACCTCATTACCGCACTGGACCTGACCAGCCGGACTGCCTGCGCCAGCCGTACGGACACCGGCTACTATACCCAGAGCAAAGACCTCACCGACCTGCACGTCGTCAGGAATAGACGGGAGAAACGGACCAGACGGGTATGGGTGCACCTGGGAGACGTTGAGGTTACTACCACAGTGGCCGGCTACAAGAAAATGGCGCAGTTCACCGATGAGGTCATCGGTGAGGAACCGCTGGACCTGCCCCCGCAGCACTTCCCAACCGTAGCCCTCTGGTTTGACATCGCGGACAACGCCATCACTGAAGTTGAGAAGGAAAAGCTGGACCTGGCGGGCGGGCTGCACGCCGTGGAACATGCTGCCATCGGCATTCTTCCCCTTTTTGCCCTGTGCGACCGCAATGATATCGGCGGCGTATCCACGGTCCTCCATCCGGACACGGGTAAAGCCCAGGTATTTATCTATGACGCCCACCCCGGCGGTATCGGTATTGCCGAGAAGGGCTTTGAGCTGATAACGCAACTCTGGGAAACCACCCTGAAGGCAATCATAGAGTGTCCCTGCCTGGAGGGCTGCCCCAGTTGCATTCAGTCACCTAAATGTGGCAATAATAATAAACCGCTGGACAAGAAAGCGGCGCAGGTGCTTCTGGAGGGGCTATTGGGTTTCACACGGCAGCATTAGCGGGATGGACTGGATAAGATTCTGCGCCACTGAGGATAGTGGCGTGTCGTTCAGAATGATAGTGGGATGACAAGGGAGTAACAATGATTGACATAGGCGTGGACCCGGTAGCCTTCACAATTGGAGCGATAAGCATCCACTGGTACGGGATATTTATTGCCCTGGCAATCGTCTGGTTAGTGGCCTGGATGGCGTGGCAATCGAAGCGAGGGGCCAGGATTACGTACGACACCGTGTTTGCCGCAGCGCTGGTGGGTATTCCGTCGGGCGTAATTATTTCCAGGCTGCTCCACGTGATTGACCTGTGGGACCACTATGTGCAGAACCCGGGGGAAATAATCGGTGCCGGAGGGCTGACTGCCTACGGTGCGGTACTGGGTGCGTCCCTGGGCATCTGGGTCTACTGTAGAATTGCCAGGGTGAAAATCGGCTATTTCTTTGACCTGCTGGCTCCGGCGGTGATAGTAGCACAAGCAGTAATAGGCAGGATAGGCTGCACGCTTAACGGCTGCTGCTTCGGCGACTCCTGCTCCCTGCCCTGGGCGATTACGTACACTGACCCTAACAGCCTCGGCTTCGGCGTCGGTGCCGTGCACCCTACGCAGGTCTACGAAATTATCTTCGGCCTGATATGTTTTGTGGTGCTGGTGAAACTGAAGGGCCGGTTCAAGCCAGCCGGCTCGCTTTACCTCATTTACCTCGGTCTCTACTCCGCGTGGCGTATTGGCATCGATTTCCTGCGTCCCGGGACATCGTTCCTTTTTGGTCTCCATCAGGCCCAGGTTATCGGCATCATCGTGCTCCTGATAGTTACCCCGATACTGGTGCGCCGGACGCGCTGGATAAGTACGGAAGAACAGCTAACGCAAGAACAGGAGGAGTTAAATGACTGACCTTGATATTCTGACAACTGTTATCTGGGCAGGCTCTTTTGCCGTGGTGGCTGTGGACTCGGCGGCGCGCGGAATCAGTCCCTGGTTCTGGCGCTTTGCCTCCCTTTTCGGCGGCCCGCTGGCACTGGTGGCCTACGGTATCGTCCGTGAGTTGGGCGGCAAGCAGGGCGCGAAGAGCTGAATCTTCACAGGGCATCTGCTCGCCGATTAGCTTCGATAAGGTGAGGGAGGAACCCTGACATCCATGTGCTCCCCTGGAGAACACGGATGAGGAGGACGGTCATTTTTCGTTCCGCTACGCTTCACTCAGAATGACATGAAGGGAGGAAGGAGGCATAGGTGGACCGGCCAATAAAAATAACCGCCGGGGGAATAGAGGTGGACGCCTGGCTCAACGAGACCGATACCGCCGCCGGCGTCCTTGATATCCTTCCTGTCACCGCCACAATCAACCTCTGGGGAGAAGAGATATACTTTTCGATACCCCTGGCTAAGGAAGAGGAAAACGCCCGGGAGATAGTCGACGTGGGAGACATTGCCTACTGGCCGCGCGGACAGGCGATGTGCATCTTCCTGGGCAGGACGCCAATCAGCCAGGGTGATGAACCCAGGGCAATCAGCCCCGTGAATGTGATTGGCGGCATCAGTCCGGAGGGTGTGACAGGACTGCTCGGCGCGGCTAAACAGGGAGACAGCATTACTATTCGGAGGTAGCTACGTGGAGGTACTCGAAGCAATCCGGACGAGAAGGAGCATCAGGAGCTACAGGAGTGACCCGGTGCCGGACGAGTTGATAACGAAGGTCCTTGAAGCGGGCCAATGGGCAGCCTCGGCAAGCAACGCACAGCCGTGGAGCTTTGTGGTCTTCACGGACCCCGAGGTCAAGCGCCAGGTGACGCGGGGGTTCGCCTACGGCTGGTTTCTGGATGAAGCTCCGGTGGGAATCGTGGTCGCTGTGAACCCGAATGGGTCAACCTGCCCAATCCAGGACGGCTCTCTGGCGGTAGGCAACATGATGCTGGCGGCACATGCACTGGGCCTGGGCACCTGCTGGATAAACCCCGGATTTCAGGACGACCGGGTGAAGGAGGCCCTGGGCATTCCCCGCGACTGGCGCCTGATATGTGCCCTGTCGCTTGGTTACCCGGCGGAATCCCCCTCCAAGCTAAGGAAAAAACTAACAGATATCGCCTTCACGGAAAAGTGGGGAAACAGCTTCAACCCGCTGGCTACGTCGTAATATACTACTCCACCGGCCGCATGCTGGCATCCGGCACACCAGCCGGTGTGGCTGGAGATGGTCTAGCGGTCACGTCCCTCATTCAACAGCAGCTGTGTCCAGCAGATTGAGGCGGAGCGTGGTCTGGCCTCCCCAGTGGTCCATCTCCATGTTATGGACGATGTCCAGAAGCGCAGACACTTTCGGTAGCTCTTTGCCCATCCCGAAACCGACCGCGTCCCAGACAATGCCGTCCTGTCTCAGCTTGAGCCGGATGTGGTCACCATTGCTGCCCATAGTACGGGAGTCAACCACCTCAACCCCGCGGGTGAGGAAAGTGGGCAGCGGATTACCCTGACCGAAAGGCGCCAGTTGCTGGATAGACTCGTAGGCATCACCGGTGAGTTCAGACAGGGCAATCTCGGCATCGATATCCAGCCTGGGACGCAGGTCGACCCCGGCCAATTGCCCGGCCGCCATTTCCAGAAGCCGCTCCCGTAACTGGGGCAGGCTGCGTGTCGGTATGATGAAACCGGCGGCCCGAGCATGTCCTCCGAACTGAGAGAAGAGGTCGCCACACCTGTTCAGCGCTTCAATAATGTTGAATTCAGAAATGCTGCGACAACTACCACTGCTGGTCCTCTTACCGACACTGACGACCACCGCCGGCCGGTTGAACTCTTCCGAGAGCCTGCCGGCAACCAGCCCGGAGATTCCGGCGGGATAACGCTCATCACTAACCATCAGCAGCGGCAGGACTCCCTGGGCGTACACCTGCTCCCTGGCTTCGGTCACCGCCTTGCTGGTCAGTTGCTGCCGCTCCACGTTCTTCTTCTCCAGCCATGTCGTCAGTTGCTGTGCCCTCTCAGGTGAGTCCGTCATCAGCAGCTCGTAGCTGGGCAGGGCATGTTCCATCCGGCTGGCAGTGTTCAGTCTGGGAGCGATGACCCAGGAGATGTTCTCCGAGGCAAGATTACCCTCCACCAGGCCGGACTGTGCTATCATCTCCCTGATGCCGAGACGCGGAGCGGTGTTTAGCTGTTTCAGACCTTCTTTTACCAGGTACCGGTTCTCGCTGAGTAGCGGCACCATGTCCGCCACTGTTCCCAGGGCTACCAGGTCCAGCACGCCATTAAGGAGTTGTTCCCGGCCCAGACTGAGAAGCAAAGCCTGGAGGAACTTGTAGGCGACACCAACCCCGGCCAGTTCTGAGAACGGGTACTTCGAGCCCGGTAGTTTGGGGTCAATAACCGCCACCGCAGGTGGGATTTCGTCCGGAGGGGCGTGGTGGTCGGTTATGACAACGTCCAGCCCCATCCGGCACGCCTTCCTGACCGGTACCAGACCGGTAATCCCGCAGTCTACGGAAATCACCAGGCTTATGCCTTCCCGGTGAAGCTTTTCGAGGACACCCGTCTTCAGTCCGTGCCCTTCACCGACCCGACTCGGTATGTACGGAATGACCTTACCGTTCAGGAGACTCAGACCCTGGACAAGGAGGGCGGTGGCCGTGATGCCGTCGGCATCGAAGTCGCCGTAGATGGCAATGTTCTCCCCGGAAAGCAGGGCCCGGTAGACCCTGGCCACAGCCTGGTGCATGTCAGGCAGCAGGAAGGGGTCACTCGCCAGCCTCTCATCTGCGGCAATGAATGTTTCCAGCCGGGATGGCTCGGCAATACCGCGGTTGTAGGCGAGCTGCGCAATCAGCGGGGAAAAGCCGGAGGACATGACAGGGAGTTTGTCCGGGATTGGCGGCAGAAGATTCCAGCGCTTATGGTTCAATCCTACGCACCACGGAATTCCCGGAAGACAAGCACCGAATTGTGCCCCCCGAAGCCAAAGGAATTGGACATGGCACTGGAAATCCTGGCCTCGCGCGCCTTGTTGGGTACGTAATCAAGGTCACACTCGGGGTCGGGATTATTATAGTTAACCGTCGGCGGTATTACGCCGGTATTGATGACCTTGATACAGATTGCCCCCTCAATAGCACCGGCCGCTCCCAGCAGGTGCCCCGTCATCGACTTGGTAGAGCTTATCGGGACATGGTAGGCGCGGTCGCCGAAGACCGTCTTTATCGCCATCGTCTCCACCTTGTCGTTCAGAGGTGTTGAGGTACCATGAGCGTTGATATAGCCTATTTCAGATGGTGCCAGACCCGCCTTTCTCAGTGCCATCTGCATTGCCCGGGCGGCTCCTTCACCGTCCTCTGACGGCTGGGTGATGTGAACGGCATCACTGCTGGCACCGTAACCGGTAATCTCGGCGATGATTCGTGCCCCTCGTTCCCGGGCAAAGGTAAGGTCTTCCAGGACCAGGATTGCAGCCCCCTCGCCAATCACGAATCCGTCCCGCTCGGCATCAAATGGGCGCGATGCCTGCTGTGGGGCTTCATTGCGGGTGGAAAGGGCACGGTTAGCGCAGAATCCGGCGACACCTATCGGGGTGATGATTGCCTCGGAGCCACCGGCGAACATAGCCTGGGCATCGCCCCGCTTGATAATCTCGTAGGCGGTGCCGATGGCATCGGAACCGCTGGAGCAGGCCGAAGTAGGACAGAAGTTCGGGCCCCTGGCCCCGAGTGTTATCGACACCTGGGCGGAAGCCATATCGGCAATCATCATCGGCACCAGGAACGGGCTTACCCTGTCCGGGCCCTTCTCAATCAGTATTCTCACTTGCTCCGACATTGTCAACAGCCCGCCAATACCGCTGCCTATGAGGACGCCGATGTTCCCCTTGTTGGTATCATTGATTTCCAGACCGGCATCCCGGATTGCCTCCACGCTGGCGGCTACCGCGAGCTGACTGAAGCGGTCCATGCGGCGCGCCTCCTTGAGGCCCATATACTCCGTCGGTTTAAACCCTTTGACCTCACCGGCGAACCTGGTCTCCAATGGCGAGGCATCAAACTGGGTTATGTAGTCGATGCCGGACTTACCGGCAACAAGACCTTCCCAGGTGGTGGCAATGTCCAGTCCCAGTGGAGTCAGAGCACCTATTCCGGTAACGACAACCCTGTTGCCAGTATAATTCGCCAAACCAGACCTCCCGTCGCTTCGTAACTCTACGATGTGATGCCACGCCGATGTTTGATATCAGTGGCCCACGCCCAGTATAATGGATTGTACGGCTGACCGTCAATTTTGTCGTGTTGCTGTGCTCCGCTATCAGTCAATCCCTGTCAGCAACCCCGAAATGGTAGGACCGCTTCATGAGAATCGCCCTGGACACCCTGGGCTGTAAACTGAACCAGGCGGAGACGGAGCTCCTGTCACGGGAGCTTACCTGTGCCGGACACGAAATCGTTTCACGCACAGGACCGGCCGACGTCTACATACTCAATACCTGTACCGTGACCCATGTTGCGGACAGTAAGTCGCGGCACCTGTTGAGACAGGCCCGACGGCGCAACCCCGATGCCCTGATAGTAGCAGCGGGCTGTTATGCCCGGCGGGAGCCCACAGAGTTGGCCCGTCTCAATGGAGTGGACCTGATTATCGACAATGACCGGAAGATGGACTTACCGGGACTGCTGGCAGACCTCGGTTATACTGCAAGCCCTGCAGTCCCGGAGGAAACACCACTACGGCAATCCGCGACACCGAAGACACGCAGCTTTGTTAAAATCCAGGACGGCTGCACCAGCTTCTGCACCTACTGTATCGTGCCCCTGGTCCGCGGTGGTGAGACCAGCCTGCCCGCTGACGAGGTTGTGGCCGAGGTTGTACGCCGCACCGAGGAGGGCTACAAGGAAGTGGTCCTCACCGGAACGAAGGTTGGCACATACCGCCATGACGGTATCAACCTGCGTGGTCTGCTGCAGCGAATCCTGTCCGAGACCGGCGTACCGCGAATAAGGCTCTCTTCTCTCCAGCCCGGGGAGATTACACCAGACCTTATCCGGCTCTGGAACGATGACCGGCTGTGCCCCCATTTTCACCTGTCCCTCCAGAGCGGCAGCGACCCTGTGCTGCACCGGATGAAGCGGCACTATCTCACCGGGAATTTCCGGCAGGCGGTATCCCTGATTCAAGAGTGCCTGCCTGATGCCGCCGTCACCACCGATGTCATTGTGGGTTTTCCCGGCGAGACCGATGAGGAGTTCGAGGATAGTTTCCGTTTCTGCCGGGAGATGAAGTTCGCCCGCACACACGTTTTCCCCTATTCGGCCCGGGCAGGCACGGAGGCTGCAAACCTGCCGGGTCACGTGCCTGAAACGGTCAAGCGACAGCGAACACAGAGAATGCTGGCCCTGGCCGAGGAGAGCGCCGGGCACTTCCGGCAGCGCTTTTCCGGCAGGTCGATGACGGTCCTCTGGGAGCAACGCACTGCGGATGGTCGCTGGTCCGGAGTCACACAGAACTACATCCGCACCTACGTGGAGAGTGAAGATGACCTGGCCAACAGGTTACTGCCACTGACACTGCCTTAGTCTATTAGTATTAACGGGAGGTTAAATGAGCAACTCTACACACTTCCTGGACCTGTTCTTCTATCCCAGGAACGTCGCCGTGGTGGGCGCGAGCCGCAACCAACGGTCGAATAACTACTACCTTGCAGAGAACATGGTCAGGCTGGGTTTTCCCGGTAAGGTCTACCCGGTCAACCCCAACGCTACTGAAATCCTCGGGCTGAAGGCTTACCCGAATATTGGGAGCATCGAAGATGAGGTCGACCTGGCCGTTATCTCGGTCCCGGCCAGGATGACGCTGGACATCGTGCGGGAATGCGTTGCGAAGAAGGTCAAGGGCATAACGATTGTCGCCGGCGGGTTCTCTGAAATCGGCAGCGATGGCCGGAAAACACAGGATGAAATCCTTGGCCTGCTTAGGGCAAACGGCATCCGGGCCATCGGCCCGAACGCACTCAGTCCGGTCAACTCAGCCAACAGCCTGATAATCGGTTTCACGCCTACTGCCCGGAAGCTCCCCCGGGGAGGGCTTTCCTTCATCTTCCAGTCCGGACTTTACCAGCCACGACTGAACTGGCTGGCCTTTGATTTGAACCTTCGCATCAGCAAGCTAATAGACCTGGGTAACAAGATGGACATCAACGAGGTTGATGCCTTGGAATACTTTGCTCAGGACGAAGATACCCGCGTAATCGCGCTGCACATGGAGAGCATTGCCGGTGACGCCCGCCGGTTTATGCAGGTGCTACGGGAAACAACACCGCACAAGCCGGTCATCGTCCTCAAGTCGGGGCGGACCGCTGCCGGGGCCAAAGCGGCGTCCTCCCACACCGCGGCGATAATGAAGTCCAGCGATACCGTGGTCGATGCTGCCCTGAGACAGGCCGGGGCCATCCGCGTGCACGGCCTGGACGAATTCTTCGACCTGGCTAAGGCCTTTGAGTACCTGCCGCCACTGAAAGGAAATCGTGTGGCCATTGCCACCTTCTCCGGTGGTGAGGGCGTGCTTACTACCGATGCCGCCGAGCTTAATGGGCTGGCCGTGGCAGAGCCGGGTGCGGTAACGCGGCAGAAGCTGGTCAAGATTTTCCCGCCCTGGGAGATTCCGCTAAACCCGTTTGATACCGGCGTTACCGGGCAGTTACACAGTGGCGTGGACGTTGCCAGAGAGTTCGTCATGGCAATTACCGACGACCCCGCTGTGGACTGCGCGGCGATACAGATAGGCGGCGGGCCGTGGGTTATGGGGAAGACCGATAAGGAGCAGAAAGACGATACCCCCAGGCGGAACGATAACGCTGCCACGCCGTACCTCAACCTTGTCGCCCGGGGCAAGACAGTGGTGACCTGGACCGTGGACCCCGGCAATAAGGGCGGGCAGATACAACAACTGGAAGAAAACGGGATACCGGTCTATCCTTCGGCAGAGCGTGCCGTCAGGGCACTGGGGGCGGTGTGGAGGTATGGGAGGATAAAGAACTCTTCATAGTCTGGATGGTATCCCCCCGGATACGAACCAGCCTTCGTAGTCCGTCAATCACCCCTTCCTCATCTTCTCCACCTTCGTCGGAATCCTGTACTCGCAGGGCACGTTAGTCTGGCAGAGGCCACAACCGTAGACGCTGGACTCGTCCTTGTATTCCTCTGAAAGGGGCAGATAGCCGATGGTGCGCAGGTAGGTCATGCACTTGGCCTTGCTGTGACCTTGCTCGGTGATGGCACCGGCAGGACAGCGGGCGATGCAGGCTTTGCAGCTACCGTCCACGTAGAACAGGCAGTTGGAGAGGTGGTCGGTATAGGTCCTGCCGCTGGGTGGGAGGGGCATATCGGTAACCACGCTGCCGCAACGGTGGGCGATACCACGTTTCGTGATAAAACCATCGGAGAGGCTGAAGGTCCCGTGACCGGCGGCATAGGCGGTGTGCCGCTCGGACCAGTTGGAGAAAAGCCCTACCTGCTCATTGGACATGGTGCGGAAGTAGGGCTGCAACATCGGCGCTACCGCCAGGGCGCCAACCTCGGTCAGCACCTCCACCACGTGCTTTCGCACGGCATCGTTGAACTCCTCGCCGTAGTAGCGGGTGTGCGACCACCGGCGGGAGGGGACTTCTTTCTCCATGCGGTTGGACCTTCGGGTCTCCCCGGTAATCGGCAGGACCCAGCTTATCACGGAAATTCGGGCCGGCAGGTCCTCGATAGCCCGGTCAAGGCCCAGTGCCAGCGCCTCACGCGGGGTGAGATGGGCGGCACTGATAATGGTCTTATACTGGTCATAGAGAGGGTCATCACCATCGGCAAACCGTACCAGCGGCTCATCGAAAACGACAAGCTCCCGTGTGGATGGCATCCGGTTCAGCGGGCTGGTGCGGACAAATGCCCTGATATCGTCCTCAATCGCCTGCGCCGGTTCCTTCTGGAATTGCTCCCGTTTCTCCGGTGACAGCATCGTTATCTCTCCTTATCCCTTGTCTCGTCATTCTGAGCCAAAGCCCTGAGCGTAAGCGAAGAGACAGCGAAGAATCTCTGTTGGCCCGGCAGAGGGTCCCCGCTGCCGCGGTGAAGGAGCTGAGATTCTTCGTTAAGCTACGTTTCCCTCAGAATGACAGTTCTCGGCGTAAGATTTCTTACCCGATATTTGATACCGGATTCTACAATATTGAGTGAGGCTGCCGCAACCAGAGCCTGAAGGCGTTGATATCAGCATCACCTTCAGAGGGCATTATGTTATAATTATATATAGAGCCAGGGAGGTTATGATGCCAGAATTTGACCCACAAGAGTTTGCCCAAACCACGGAGAGAATCAGGGCGAAAGCACTGGAAGAAGGCAGGTTGCTGCACAATCCACCGAACAGAGAACTGGAGCAACTCGCGGCCAGAGAACCGGAAGTCCGGCGAACAGTATACGGCAGCCTGGTTGCGCAAAGCGAACCCATGTCGCGGGCAGCCATGTTCACCAAGAACAGCGTGGACCACCGTTACGGTCGGGCAGAGGAGGAGCTACTCGCCCAGACGGAGGCAGTCCTGGGGCAGAAGAAGCTGATCTCGGTAGACCGGATTGTGGGTAACAGCAGCAGCTCCACCGTTGTGCGGCTGACCGTGCCCGAAGAGTTCGCCCACGTCGCCTTCGGGGGGAAGAACCTCTTCATCCCGACGAGAGGCGCGGTCGAGCGACCGGACTACGAAATCATCATGTTCAGCGATGATGCCTTTGAGGCAAACAGGTCCAGGCCGCTCCCTGAGAAGGACATCACGATGCGGCTGGCCATGCTCGATGACGGTCGCGTGATAAAGATAGTGCGCAACAGCAACTACATCGGCGAGTACAAGAAGGGGGTGTTCGCCGCTGAGGACTGGACGGCCAAGACCAGGCGCGGCGGTATCTTCCTGCATACCGGCTGCCGGGAAGATTACCTCCAGTCGTCCCACGGAGACTACCGCACGACGCGCTCGCTGCTTGCTGCTCTCAGTGCCAACGGCAAGACGACGACCACCGGACGTGTGCTGGCCCGCAAGGGGAAGGAGAGGTCCTGGCTGGTGCAGGACGATGGCGGCACCCTGATGCCGGATGGCTCTTTCCACGGCTTTGAGCAGGGCGGACTCTTTGTCAAGACCGAGGACGTCAACCCCGGGGAGCAGGGGGAAATCTACTACGGTCTCCTGCGACCGGGGACATTCGGGGAGAACATCCACGTAACCGAGGATGGCGATTTCGACTTCTACAACCTGGAGAGCACCTCGAATGGTCGTGCTATCGTCAAGAGGCAGGACTTCATGCACGCTAGCTCCTTCATCGACGTCGAGCGAATCGACAATCTGATTCTGATTACCCGCCAACCGCAGATGCCAGCGCTCGCTAGGCTGACCCGCGAGCAGGCCGCGGCCTACATGGTGCTCGGCCAGGCCATGGAGTCCTCTGCGGGAGACCCGACCAGGGCGGGCAAGCTCAGGACCGAGTTCTTCTACGACCCGTTTGTCGCCGGGAACCAGGCGGAGCACGCCAACCTCTTCTATGAGATACTGAAGGGTCTGCCGCACCTGGAGTTCTACATACTGAACACCGGCGGTATTGGCGAAGGGCATCTCTATAAGGACATACAGCTGGAACACACGATGGGAATCCTGGACTCCCTGCTGCGAGGTGGACTGGAAGACTGGGTGGACTCGCCTACCGGCCTGCAGGTCCCGGCAGCAGTGAGGGCTGTCGACGATATCTACTTCCACCCGGAGAGACTCTATTCCACGAGCGAGTTTGAAGAAGGCCAGCAGAAGCTGAAAGAGTTCCAACGCACAGCCATCGAGAAGGTCGGCGATGGGCTGCATCCTGACATAAGACGTGTCTTTGAGTAGGCCCACTGAAGACAGTGGGGTTGCTTGTAGTAGCGAGGCTACCTGCCGGCACCAGTGTCCCGGAGGGGTGTCAGGGACACTGGTGCCATTTCAGGAACAAAATACGGGAAACCGGAGCTGCATAGGCCTGATGGAGGAGTGTATCAGGCCTCGCGGCGGACCGGCATTACTTCTTACGCTCCGTGTTCTTTTTCTTCTCTTCCCTTGCCTTGAGCTTGAGCAGTTGGAAGACTGTCTTGGCTTTTCCCGCTATGACGAAACTCTCCATAAACTGCCTCGCCTCTACTTCTGATTTACCGTTATCTAAACTTATCATGCAGTCATAAAGAGCGGCATAAATGTCCTAAACATTTCATAAAGGTTTTATTAAGGTTTTATAAAGGTTCACAGCCGTCTCAATCATTGATTGGCGGGGATGCAAATGATAGAATCTGCCCAGTGTATATGAAACGAGCAGGTCTTCAGCTACCTGTGTGGTTGCCCTCGGAGAATGGTATCCATGATAGAAGAGATAAGTGTACGTTTCGCGACTCCCGCGGACCTGACCTTCGTACAACAGGACCGGTATATTCCTGCTGACGTAGTAAAGCACAAGATTGAGTGGCAAGAGGTCATCGTGGCTGAGAGGGATGGCGACAGGATTGGATATGCACGACTTGAGTACCTCTGGTCCCTGGTTCCCTATATCGCCCTGATTCACGTGCTGCCGGAGTACCGTTGTCGGGGTGCCGGTAAAGCGATGCTCCGCTTCATCGAGGAGTACGTACGTGAGCGGGGTAGCGCTGCGCTGTACAGTTCATCGCAGGTTAACGAGCCCGAACCACAAGCGTGGCATCGTCATGTGGGGTTCGAAGAATGTGGCATCATCGCCGGCATCAATACTGGCGGTGTGGGCGAAGTATTCTTCCGTAAGCGGCTTTGTTAGGGGAATATATTAAGATGACAATACAGGTGAGAAGGAGAATCAGATGACAGACCCACGAATTGAGAAACTGGCTGACCTGCTGGTCAACTACTCGGTAACGGTGAAACACGGCGACAAGGTCGTTATAGCCGGCGAGACTATCGCCGAGCCGTTGCTCAAGGCAATCTATACCCGGGTGCTCCAGGCAGGCGGGCACCCCACCATGATGCCCGTACTCCCGGGACTGGATGAGTTGCTTTTCCGCAACGCCTCCGATGAGCAGTTGCAGCATGTACCCGAATGGCTGAAGCTCATCGTGTCTACCTGTGACGTACGAATATCCATCATCGCAGAGGAGAACACCAAAGCCCTGAGCGGCATCGACCCGGCAAAGATGGTGCTGCACAGCCAGGGACGGACGGAACTCATGGAGACATCCATGCGGCGCTCGGCGGCCAAGGAACTGCTCTGGACGGTAGCCCTGTTCCCCACCAATGCCTGCGCCCAGGATGCCGAAATGAGCCTCAGCGAGTACGAGGACTTCGTCTATAGCGCCTGCATGCCCGACCCCAACGACCCGGTTGCGTACTGGCAGCGCTTTTCTGCCTGGCAGCAGAAGATAGTTGACTGGCTCAAGGGAAAGGAACGTGTACACGTCATTGGACCGGAGACTGACCTCCGCCTGAGCATAGCCGGACGCAACTTTGAGAACTGCGACGGTCGCTACAATATGCCTGATGGAGAGGTCTTCACCGGACCAGTGGAGGACAGCGTCGAGGGGCACGTCTGCTTCTCTTACCCGGCAATCTACGGAGGGCGGGAGGTCACCGGCGCACGGCTCTGGTTCGAAGACGGCAAAGTAGTGAAGGCCACAGCCGACAAGAACGAGGGCTTTCTGTTGAAGACAATCGATACCGACGAAGGTGCGCGGCGTGTTGGTGAGTTCGCTATCGGCACCAACGAGGGGATTACGCGCTTCACCCGGCAGATACTGTTCGATGAGAAGATAAGCGGCAGCTTTCATATGGCGTTGGGTGCCGGCTATCCGGAGACGGGCAGCCAGAACAAGTCCGCCATCCACTGGGACCTTATCTGCGACCTGCGCGACGGTGGTGAGATATGGGTAGATGACGAACTCCTGTACCAGAACGGCAAGTTCGTGATTGAGTTCTAGACAGAGCGGCCTATCGTTGAGTCAACGTCTGCGTCGCGCCAGCCTCTCCCACCCCTCCGGAAAGCCACGAATATCCCGGACAGAATCAGGGTGCCACCGATTATCTCGGTAAGTGTCGGCACCTCGTCCAGTATGGCAAAGGCCAGGACGGTGGCCAGCACCGGCTCACCGAGGACGGCGATTGTCACCAGCGTCGCCGAGACGAAGCGGAGCGACCAGTTCAGCGACGTGTGTCCGATGAGCTGCGGTACCACTGCCAGCAGGACAAGCATCAGGTATGTAGTCGACGAGTAGCCGAAAAGGGGATGGCCGAAGGCAAGTGCCGCTACCAGCAGCAATACGGCAGCGGAGCTATAGGTCAGCGCTGTGTAGCTCAGTATCCCGATGTTCTGCCGCAATCGGCGCCCGATTAGCAGGTAACCGGCCACCGCCAGGGCACCAAGCAAGGCCAGCACTCCCCCCAGTAGAGGCTGCGGCCCCAGCCGCCAGTTGCCGTAGCCGATTAAGACTGCCCCGACCAGACACACCACGATACCGAGAATGGCCTGCCTGCCCACTCTCTCCCGGAAGAGCAGGTACGAGGCGATGGCCACGAAGATGGGGTTGGCCGTTACCAGCACTACCGAGCTGGCCACCGACGTGTAGCTTAGCGAGGCAATCCACAGACCGAAGTGTAGCGCCAGGAACCCCCCCGAAAGCACCGCCAGAAGAACGTCCTTCCTCGACAGGCCGCGCAGTTCCTGTCTCGACCGTATCCAGGCGGTGGGTGCAACCACCAGGGAAGCCAGGCAGAGCCGGTAGGCGGCGATAACCAGGGGCGGTGCCTCCGCCAGACGGATGAATATGGCGGCGAAGGAGACCGATATTACTCCCAGGGCCAGGACTGCATACTGACGTGTCATCGTGGCTACATACTAGCCGAAGACCCGCCTGAAATCCACTCCGTTCCAGCAATCCCCCACCACGTCATTGCGAGGAACACAGTGACGCGCCACTGTCTTCAGTGGCGCACAATCTTAGCCCCCACCACTGTCATTGCGAGGAGCGTCAGCGACGAAGCAATCTTGCTCTTTCCTTCCAGACTGCTTCGCGTGCTCGCAATGACACATCAACTACAGGCACTGAACTAGTTCAGACACTTGCGTAACTACCCCGCCAGCCGGTAAAGTAAAGTAGCAGGATTGCATCAATTTTGGTGAGGAAGGACAATATGCTCGAAGTACTGGACAACATACCGGTCACGCTGGAGCCGGAGACAGTGATGAAACGACTGCGTGTGCGCGGTCGTGAAGCACAAATGGAAGAGATGGCGCGGGAGTTGATTGACATCGCCCTACCGGTTGCCCGACCCCGGGCGGTCTACGCAGTCTCGCCAATCAATCACCGCACCGATAACACCGTAGACATTGATGGCGTCCGCCTAACCAGCCGCGTGCTGAGAATCAACCTGGACAAGGTGAACCGCGTCTTCGCCTATGTCGCTACCTGCGGCCGGGAGATGCACGAATTGACCGTGCCATCCACCGATGTGCTCAAGGCGTACTGCCTGGACATCATCAAGATGATGGTCCTGGGCTCGGCAATGACCTACCTCACCAAATACATAGACAACCGATACCGGCCGGGCCAGATGTCTCACATGAACCCGGGGTCACTGGCAGACTGGCCGTTGACACAGCAGAAGGAGCTGTTCTCCATCCTGGGTGATGTCGAGGCAGCCATCGGGGTGACTCTAACCGATGGCATGGCTATGGTCCCCACCAAGTCTACATCTGGGATATACTTCGCCACCGAAATCCGATTCGAAAGCTGCCAGCTCTGTCCCAATGAGGGCTGTATCGGGCGGAGAGCCCCGTACGACCCGGACCTGGCCAAACAGTACCAGACTACAACAACCTGAACCCGTGATACTGTTATATTCACCCGACGACAGTTATATGCGTTGGAGGGAAGACACCGGGACTTCGGGAAGATAAAGAGGGGTGAAACTCCTCTTTACAAATCATTTCCCTTCCGCTTTAATATAGGGAAGGAGATACAGGAGATGGGGTTCCACTTTTCATTGGGGAGCAAATATCATGGAAAAAGCAATCGAGGAACTGCGGACGAAGGGCAAAGCTGCTAAAGAAGCCTCCCGTCACCTGGCCTATATTTCCACCGAAATCAAGAACCAGGCACTGTACAACATCGCCGACGACCTGCTTGCCCGGAAGGACGAGATACTGGCCGCAAATCAGAAGGACTGTCAGGCGGCCGAGGCATCAGGTATGGACAGCGCTATGCTGGACCGCCTGATGCTCGATGAAAGTCGGCTTGAGGGTATCGCCGGAGACGTACGGGCTGTCGCCGCTCTGCCCGACCCCGTTGGTGAGACCTTCGACATGCGTACTCTATCCAATGGCCTTATCATCAGCAGAAGACGGGTGCCCCTCGGTGTTATCGGTTCGATGTACGAGAGCCGCCCTAACGTCACCGTGGATATCTCGGTACTCTGCCTGAAATCGGGCAACGCCGTCATCCTCCGGGGAGGTAAAGAAGCGCTCAACTCCAACAGTGCCCTGGCCACTGTTGTCCAGGACGCTGTTACGCGCGCCGGTGTCCCCGAGGGCGCCGTTCAGTTCATCGACAATACCGACCGTGAACTGGTCAATCACCTCCTCAAGATGAACGACTTTATCGACATGTTCATACCGCGCGGAGGGGAAGGACTTATCCGGCACGTGATAGAGACCGCCACAATGCCCGTGGTCAGTGGCGGCATCGGGGTATGCCACACATATATCGACAGCAACGCTGACATCGAAAAGGCGGTACCTATCGTGTTCAACGCCAAAGTGCAGCGCCCCACTGTCTGCAACGCCCTCGATACCGTCCTTGTCCACGCGGATATCGCCGAGCGCTCCCTGCCACCGATGGCGGCGGAACTGGGTAAGGCCGGAGTGGAGATACGCTGCGACCAGCGGTCCCTGGCCATCCTGAAATCGAATAAATCGCTGAAGCTAACCGCAGCCACGGAGGAGGACTGGGGCAAGGAGTTCCTGGCACTGATTGCCGCCGTGAAGGTTGTCGATTCCCTGGATGAGGCACTGGAGCACATCCGCACCTACGGCTCGGGGCACTCCGAGGCCATCATCACTGAGAACTACAGTGCTGCCATGCGCTTTCTCGACGAAGTGGACGCCGCCTGCGTCTATATCAATGCCAGCACGCGCTTCACCGACGGCGGTCAGTTCGGCCTCGGGGCGGAAGTAGGTATCAGCACCGGTAAAATGCACGCCCGTGGGCCGCTGGGTCTAAAGGAGCTGACTACCTACAAGTGGATTATCTTCGGCAGCGGGCAGGTCAGGGAATAGCAGGGTGATGAAAAAGTGGAGTCCAGAGGGGCGAAGCCCCTTTGGCAGGGGTCTGGGGGTGTCCCCCAGATATATTATCTTCCCCCTTCCTGGTCAGGAAGGGGGTCAGGGGGATGGTCGAAAGGGTTTTTCAGCAACCTGCCAAGTGTCTATTTCTGTTTTAACGTCTCTATGACCGCCTGCTGCGCCTGGAATAGCTCGCCGATACCCTTTTCCGCCAGGGACAGCAGGAAGTCGATTGTCTCCTTGCTGAACGGCTTGCCCTCGGCGGTACCCTGCACTTCAACGAACTCGCCCTTACTGGTCATCACCACGTTGAAGTCAACCTCGGCACTGAAATCCTCGTCGTAACAAAGGTCGAGAAGCCTCTGGCCGTGTGCCACGCCGACACTTATAGCCGCCACGCTGCTCCTGAGCGGCAGGGATGATATCAAGCCCATCTTGGTCATTGTCTCCAGCGCCTGGTAGAGGGCAACGTAGGCACCGGTAACAGCGGCTGTCCTGGTACCACCATCGGCCTGAAGGACATCGCAATCCAGGTAGAGGGTCCTCTCACCCAGTTTCGCAAGGTCAACCACCGCCCGCATCGAGCGCCCGATGAAGCGCTGTATTTCCTGGCTCCTGCCGCCGATTCTTCCCCGGGTAGAATCACGCTCAGAGCGGGTAACGGTTGCCCGCGGCAGCATCGAGTACTCCGCTGTGACCCAGCCGGTACCCCCGCCCCTGAGAAAACCGGGAACTCTGTCTTCGACGCTAACCGAACACAGCACCCGGGTCTGTCCCAGCTCCATCAACACCGAGCCTTCGGCAAAGCTCTGGTACCCCGGTGTGATTCGTACCGGTCGCAACTGGTCATAAGTACGCCCGTCGGCTCTTTTCACGTTGAAGTTTCCTTTCCCGGTGGCAACTGCCAAAGTATAGCATTCATTCCGGGTGCTGGCAATTTAATGAACTCGCCCGGCACGTTGACAGCAGACCTCTTTTACCTGCAAGTCATCATGAGCCGAATCCTCGCAGGTTGCTGAAAAAGGGGAGCCCAGAGGGAGCGCCTCTCAGAAGAGGCGAAGCCCCTTTGACTCTCCGCTTGTAGTCGCCTTCCCGGACTCTGACCATAATAGTGCCACACACCCTTAGGTGCAAACGACCCCTGCCTGAAATTGTCCCTCACACCGTTTTGGGGAGTTAGAGAGGGGTGCAACCCCTCTCGAGGGGGATTTCAATGGGGTGTCTCCCTTGATTCGTCTTTCACCCAACAGGACCTTCGCACTGGTGTACGCCCTATCCCGTGTGGCCCAGACGGCCCATTTGGGCCGCACGGGGGTTGGTCGAAAGGGTTTTTCATCACCCCGCCAGAGCCAAGCGAAGACACAGCGCAGAATCTCAAAGGATTACCGGATGGTGTCAAAAGAAGTTAGAAAAGGAGCCCCCGTATTCTGTCTCATGAGATTCAGCGCCGTCGGACAAGTACGAGATTCAGTCCTCTCCCAGCTCAATCTGCCGCAGCCTGGCATCACTGATGCCGAAGTGATGGGCTATCTCATGCCTGACCACCTTCCCGACCTCGACAGCAATATCACCTTCGTCGCGACACCTGGCCTCGATGGGCTTCTGGAAGATGGTAATCTTGTCCGGGAGCACCATCCCGTAGCCCCGGCCGCGCCGGGTCTGTGGTACTCCCTCGTAGAGACCGAGTAGGGTGTGGCCACGCTGCAGCTTGCCCCTGGCCGTCTGGTCAGCCGTAGGATAGTCCTGGACCACCACGTCGACATTCTCCAGCCGGGAGAGGAACTCCTCCGGCAATCCGGCTACAGCCTCAGCGACCAGCGAGTAGAACCTTTCCTGGTCCATTACGCGATATGCTTTCCGACCACGCTGATACGGTTCATAGGTCAATTCTGACAGTCCCGTTACGCGACGTCAACACCGGTTCCTTGTCTATCGTATCGGGTGAGTCAGGCTATGCTCCGGTACAGAGTCATGCTGGTTGCCATTAGAAACACCCCATCATGGGCCTGCCTGGGAATAAGCACGTTGACTGACCGACTTACGCCCGGCGCCACCACCCGAACTTATTTATCCAGGTATTTCCGGTAGAAATCCAGGTGCCGTCTGGCGATAGCCTCCCAGCTGTAGCCTTCCCGGATGGTCTGGCGACCCCGCTCCCCGATGCTGTCTCTCAGACGCCCGTCCTTAAGGAGTTTGAGCATGACATTGGCGAACTCCTCTGTGTTTGAGGGGTCCACCAGCAAGCCATTCTCGCCTGAAGAGATGACTTCCCTGATGCCGCCCAGTCTGGAAGCAACGACCGCTCTGCCGCAGGCCATGGCCTCCTGCACGGTCATCCCGAAGGGTTCGAAAAGCGATGGCATGGCGAAGAACTCCGCCTGCTGATAGTACGGGACCAGGAGCTCGTCCGGAATATAGCCCGTAAGGTGCACCCGGCTCCCCAGGTCCTTCTCGGCAATAATCCCCTTCATCATGGACAGGACCCCGAGCTCCCGCTGCTCCGGTTTGAGCGACCCTCCCCCGATGACCAGGTGGATATCCGGAATTGACTGTCGGACAATGTCAAAGGCGTACAGTAGGAAGTCGTGTCCCTTGTTGGCATCAAGCCGGCTGAGACAGAAGATGTACCTCTCCGGCAGACCGGTCTCAACCTTCGTTTCCCCTGTGGCAGGAGGTTGGAATGTGTGCACGTTCACCCCCGGCGGGATGACGGCAATGTCATCAGACGTGAACCCGTAGAGCTGCTCCAGTTTCTCCTGCTGGACCGCGGTAGTGACTGTCTGCGCGCTCACCGAGCGGAAGATGCGCAGCTCCTCGGCGGTGCGATGGCTGAACCGGTACTTCTTCTCCATCTCGTCCGGGTCCCCGCCCATCTGCTCCCGCTTCCAGGCCCCGAGGGAGTGGGCGGTGAAGAAAGCGGGACGGTCGAGGGTTCGGGCAACATCCAGGGTGATAATCCCGGCGTCCACGTAATGACCGTGGAAGAGGTCGTAGTCGAGGTCGTTCTCGCGGATGAAGGTTATCATACTCTGTGCAAGCTCGGGGAGGACATCGTATATCTCTTCCTTGGCGATGAAGTGCGGCGGACCACACGGTATCCGGATGACCCTGACATCGGGGTAGTCCGGGACGGGGTCGATTTGCGGCCTGGAGTGGTCACACCAGCGGGTGTAGATGTCCACCTTAACACCATACCCGGTGAGGGCCTTGGCCAGCTCCAGCACGTAGACCACCTGCCCGCCGGTGTCAGTCTGCCCAAGCTGGGGTACGGGGTCGAAGTACCCGTGTGTGCTCAGCATACATATTCTCTTCAGCTTACGTTCCTTCTTTCGCATCATTCACCTGTGCCTCGTAGTCTCCGGTGATGATTATGTCCGCGCGGGAACGGTGTGATGAAATGATATCATGCTCTATTTTTAAGACCTGTTCAAGGAAGGCGTCCTGTGTCTCCCGGGCGCGGAGTTTTCGCTTCTCCCTGGTATCGATGTAAGTGCGGTCTATGAAGACCCGCCGGTGAACGTTCTTCAGGGTGGTGGTGTAGGTCCCTTCGACTATGACCGTCCTGGCCCCTTCGAGTCTGACCGTTTCCCCGGTTATACGGTCCTCTTCAAATATGACCAGGGGTTTGGTTATCTCACTTCTGCCTTCGAGAATGTCTCCAAGGTTCCGGTCGAGCAGGTCGAGACGTACTTCGGACAGACCGACGTGAGCGATGTTCTTCCGTCGCATCTCCTCGTTCGTCCTGGGAGGATAGACAAAGTAGTCGTCCTGCTGAAGGATTACGCTACCGATGTCCTGTTCCGAGAAGACGTCGGCAAGAGTCGCGGCGACCTCTGATTTGCCACTGCCGGACTCGCCGGCGATGGTGATGATGAATGTACCGGTGCTGCCCGTGAGCAGGGGAAGCAGAAGCTTACCTGCCTGCCGGGCTGCCTCGATGTGCCAGGTCTCGATGATGAGCTTGTCGCCTTTCACACCATTGCCTCCCTTTCGGCAATAGTATCATCTGCCGAGGGTAGTGGCAAGATGAGGGGAAGTCACGTCATGGCGCGGCGCGTCTTCAGAAGTACCGACGGAACCCATATGCGGACGCTTCGAAGCCAACGGAACGGTAGAACCGGTGGGCGCCGGGACGCTTCCTGTTGCTGCTCAGGGTAATCTTGTAGCATCCTGCGTCTCGTGCGCGTGTTATAGCGTAGTCCATGAGCAGCTTACCCATACCGCGGCGTCGGTGCTGGCGGTCGACAACCATGTTCTCCACCAGGGCCCAGGGCAGGGCATCGTGGGAGAGGTTGGGCACAATCAGCAGTACCAGGGTCCCGATGACCTCGCCGTCTTCTTCAGCAACCACCAGCTCGTGCCCGGGGTATGCGGCGATATCGGCAAACACCTGCCGGAAGCTATCGGGTGATAGCTTATGCTCCTGCTCAGCCTGAGAGGTCGTGATGGCCAGTTCTCGATAGAGGTCGAGGATACGCGGGATATCTGCCTCGGTAGCCAGCCTGACCGTTACCATCGTCCTCGTGCCTCCCCATGCTCCCAATGATATGCACCATTCTACTTTATTTCGCTCCCGGTGCAAAATCACGGGTCGTCAAATGCCATTCAGCCCTTCATTCGTATCAACTGGTACTCTACCGATACCGGTTCGTAACCGTTATGTAACCATGCAGGCACAATCTTAATCCCGCCTTAACCCCGGTGCGATATGATGTAACTAATAGAACTGGATAAGGAGGAAAGGAAATGAACTACCTGATTGCATCAGCCCGAGTGATTGGCAGGTTCCTGGGTCTTGTCATTGGTTACGGCCTCGAGACTCCGTCTCAGGATGCAGTAAATCGCTACCCCACCCTGCGGTACTACTTCTAGCCATGTCACAGCGTAAACCCCGCCCGGCCACGTTCCACTAGCCCGGAAAGAAAAGACATTTCATCGAGCGTGGCTGCGGCGCAGGGAAACGCCTTCTTACTACCCCCACATCCCATTCCAACAGACCCACCCCTCAATCCGTCCTCTCTCCTGTACTGTCCCTAACCCGCCTCTTTTTACCACTATGTCCTTCCACGAAAGTCATCCCGTCATTATCTCCGGCACTGGAATACTATGGTGGCATCTTCTCCCTTCGAGTCGGCGTCCCGATATGGCGTGGTTGCCCTGATATCGCTGAAACCGCTAGATTCGAGCAGCTGCCGGAACTCGTCCTGCTCGTAAAATCGTAACGAGAGCTCCTCGGCTTCGTCATCAATGACTCGGCCATGACTGATGACCTGATAGCGGTGTATGTCCTGCTGGACCTGCTCCCCGGAGTCGTACGTCGGTAGAGCACTAAAGACAAGCTCGGTGCCATCAGGTCGGGTTAAGCGGGATTCGTGCCATGTCCCGAGGTCTCCGGTCAGCGCTCTCGGGGTTTCAATTTCAAGGACCAGCTTGCCGCCGGGAACAAGGTGATGATGGAGTCTCCGGAGGGCTTCCGCAGCATTTGCCCGGTCGGTAATAAGGCCGAAGGAACCGGCAGGGATAAGGATATAGCCGTACCGGCGGGGGATATCCATCTCCTGGAGAAGCTGCTGATAGAGTACCGGCTGAAGTCCCTTTGCCTCGCAACGGTTGTGGCATGCCTGAAGCATATCAGGCGAGGCGTCAGTGCCGTCGATATCAATACCCCGTTCCAGGAACGGAATCAGGAAACGCCCTGTACCACACATTGGCTCCAGCACGGGATGGGCGGTGTCTTCGCGACAGTGGAGGAAGAACGACAGGGCATCCGGTGGCGCCTCGGGCTTGGAGAGGTCGTAATACTCGGTGCAGAGCCTTCCGTAGATACTCGTCATTGTGCCCGGTGTAGCCTTTCGCTATATTACTATGGGTCCGTCGCTGACTACCTGCTCTTCTTCGAGCCGGTCAATCTCCCGGTCACTCAGGCCGAGAAGCTCGGCGAGGACGTAACGGCTGTGCTCGCCGATGCAGGGTGCCGGGCGATTGACACCGGTCGGGGTCCTGGACAGCCTCAGGGGGAACCCGGGATAATCATGGTTCCCTGCCTGGGGATGGGTCACGTTGGTGAAGTAGCCTCTCTCTCTAAGGTGGGGGTCCTCCATCACCTCTTTTACATTGAGGACAGCCCCGGCGGTCACCCCGGCCTTTTGCAGGGTATTCATCACCTGATAGTGGTCCTGTTGCGTGGTCCACTCACTGATGAGCTTGTCCAACTCATCCTGGTTCTGCCACCGTCCCATCTGGTCGGAGAACCTTTCCTCCTGCGTCCACGGTGGATTGCCGATGGTCCGGCAGAACGCACTCCACTCTTCATCCGTAGCCACGGCAACCGAGACCCAGGCGTCGTCGCCGCGGCAGCGGTAGCAGCCGTGGGGTGCCATGCAGGAGTGCCGGTTACCCGTCCGTTTCGGTTCGCGCCCGTTCATGGCGAAATCGAGAAGCGGTTCAGCAAGAAGGTCGACACTGGTCTCTATCTGGGCAAGCTCGATGTACTGTCCCTGGCCGGTACGGCGGCGGTGCCACAGGGCAAGCATCACCGCTCCGGCGGCATTTATCGAGGCTACGGGGTCGGTGTATGTCGACTGCGTGCGGTAGGGCCCACTGTCCGGGTAGCCCATGATGCTGGAGAAACCGGCGTGCTGCTCCAGGGTGGTCCCATAGGCAGGGTAGTCGCGATAGGGGCCACTATTCCCGTAGCCGGGCATGGAAATCATTATAATTGCGGGGTTGACCTCACAGAGTACCGGGTAGTCAAGACCGAAGTTTTTCATCACCCTGGGAGTATAATTCTCCAGGACAATATCACTCGTCTTTACCAGCCGCTTGAAGATTTCCTGGCCCTGAGGATAGCGCAGGTCCAGCGCAATACCGAGCTTGTTGCGGTTGAAGTCATTGTACATCCCCATGCGGTTCCATGGTTGCTCTCCAGGGTCACCATCGGGGTAGTAGGGGAAATGCCTGCCGTCCCGGTGCATCTGCTGCATCCTCTCCAGGGCTTCACGACCGCCAGCCCGGCCGATGGGGGCCTCGATGAGAATGACCTGGGCACCCAGGTCCGCCAGCATCCTGACAGCCAGGGGGCCGGCCCAGACCCGGCTGAGGTCCAGGATACGCACGCCTTCGAGCACTTGCTTCGTCGTGTTCAAATCACGCGTGCTCATAAACAGCCTCCCTTCCGCAGCTTAACCAGGTCTTCTCTACTGTAGCCCAGGCGCTGGCAGTATATCTCTTCGTTGTGCTCGCCGAGTAACGGTGCGCGGTCGGTCTGCCAGGGCGTTTCGGACATCCGGAAGGGTGCTCCGGGGTAAGGGAGAGTCCCGGTCTCCGGGTGGTCCACCTGCACAAAGAACTCCCTTTCCCGGAAGTGTGGGTCACTGAGTAGCTCTCCGGGGTGTGTTACCGGTGTGCAGGGCACGCGCCACTGTTCACAGGTGTGAAAGACCTCCTCCCTGGTCCGTTCCAGAAACCAGGGCATCAGCAGGGCGTCGTAGGCTTCGGCATTGGCCATGCGGTCCAGGGGGCTGATAAACCTCGGGTCTTCGCCCAGTTCTGGCATACCCACCAGAGCATGTAGGAGCTCCTGCTGCTGCAGGCTGGAGGCGCTTAGGGCTACGTGCCCGTCTTTGCAGGGATAGATGGTTACCGGGTAGTTACTCTCGTAACGGTTACCCGTGCGCGACTTTATCTCGCCGCCGTAGGTATAGCGGATGATGGTGAACTGGTGGAATCCGGTCAGGCATTCCATGATGGAGACATCCACCTGTTGTCCCTGGCCGGTGTCTTCCCGTGAGTAGAGGGCAGCCAGCGTTCCGAAGAACCCGTGCAGGCCACCCTGGTACTCGGGCTGCGGCCCCGCTCCCTGCAAAGGCTCCCGGTCCGGCTCACCATTGATGTACTGGTGTCCGCTCAGGGCATAGCCCACGATGGAGGACATTTTATAGTCGCGATACGGTCCGCTCTGCCCGAATCCGGTGATGGACGTCATAACCAGCCGGGGATTGATGCTCTCCAGGGTTGCGTAGTCGAGGCCAAGACTGGCCATCACTCCGGGTTGGAAGTTCTCCACCAGCACATCGGTAGTTCCAACCAGCTCCTTGAATATCTGAAGTCCGGTGGCAATCTCCAGGTTGAGGGTGATGCTCTTCTTACCGGTATTCAGGTAGAGGAATGCGCCGCTTCTTTCCGGGTGGGGTTCGTCTCCCGGGAAGGGTCCCGTCCGGCGGGCTACGTCTCCCTCTCCGGGCTTCTCTACCTTGATGACCTCGGCGCCAAAGGCGGCCAGCATCTTGGCGCAGTATGGGCCGGATACATATTCGCCGAGGTCGAGTACGCTTATGCCGTCGAGTGCCTGTTGTATCACCGGTGTATTCCTTCCGTGGGCATGTACATTGTTGGAGATTTGCCGTGCCGTCTACTCAAGCCATGTTACGGTAGGTATCAATTGAGTGTCAAGAAGGCGTAATCATCGGTACAGCATCTTGACAGATAATCGGCGACTACCTATCATTGGTATGGCAGTTAATAAACAAGGGGTATTCATGGCATATCGTACGTTTGTCGTTCCCAGACATATCTATTCAGGACCGGGGTCTCTGGAAAGCCTGGCCACGGTACAAGGAAAGCGGGCCTTTATCGTTACCGACGCTATCGTGTAGGCCCATACTACAGCAGTAGATTGGGAACACGCGGCTGTCTCCTCAAGTAGCGGTAACCGTGTTCAGGACGTGCGAAACAGGTCTGCCTCATCACTCCCGGACGAGAACGGGAGCATCTTGAAACTTCACACACAAATAGCCTGTAATGACCAATGTCTGAGTAGCTGAATTGGGAGGTGCGCTATGCTCAAGCATGATTACGCTGATATCAATGATATTCGTCTGCATTATGTGACTGCAGGGAAGGGTAAGCTGCTAATGTTCGCCCACGGCTTTCCCGAGTTCTGGTATGAGTGGAAGAACCAGCTCACTGAGTTTGAGGATGGATATCAGGTCGTGGCGCCTGACATGCGTGGCTACAACCTGTCGTCAAAACCGGCTGACGTAGAGCAGTACCGGGTAGAGTATCTCATTGAAGACCTTCGATTGCTGGCAGAGCACCTCGGTCACAAGAGGTTCATCCTCATTGGTCACGACTGGGGCGGTGCAGTCGCATGGGCATTCGCCTCGCGCCATCCTGATTATCTTGAGAAGCTGATTATCATCAATGCACCGCACCCTGGAGTATTCGATCGAGAGTTGCGGGAGAATCCGGCTCAACAGCGAGCCAGCCAGTACATGCTAATGTTCCGCGGCTCTCAAGCCGAACAGGCACTCTCGGCAGACAACCATGCGGGTCTCGTCGACAGTATTCTTGGCAGGGGACTCAGAGAAGGCTACTTCACTGCGGAAGACCGCGATGCATACCTAGCGGCATGGTCACAGCCTGGCGCACTCACTGGTGGGCTGAACTACTATCGGGCGGCCCAGGTCGGCCCGCCCTCGGACCAGGGTGGTCAGGCGCGGGGCAATTTTGGCGCGGATACCGCAGTTCTAACAGTGGCGGTACCGACTCTGGTTATCTGGGGTGAGCAGGACCAGGCTCTACTCACTGGTAACCTCGAAGGTCTTGACGAGTTCGTACCGGAACTGACAGTGAAACGTATACCCGACGGCTCACACTGGGTTGTTCACGAGAAGCCAGACCTGGTCAATGCGTATATCCGGGACTTCATAGAGAATAAGCTCTCAGGCTGAGACTTCATCTTCCCCTGCGCGAAAGACTGGAATGTGTGACCAGTAGCTTGTTTTCACTCCCGCAGACCAATGGGTCCCGATGCTCTCAAAGACAGTATTGTTGTGGTGCCCGAGGTGAAATACGGCTACGCCAGGATTAGAACAAGCTACTCTCTGCTCACACGCACTATGTTTGAGAATATCGACACGACTGCCAGACACATCAGGTCGGAGTGGTGACTTGCCCCTGAGAAATCGGTCGGCCCAGAGTGCCAGGTCCCCTGTTGATAGTAAGAATCGATGTCTGATTTCATGGCGAGGAGGGAAATGATGAAAGTGGTGAGGACTGGCGATGTCGATGCGCATGAAGTTGCGGGCAATTACTTCAGGGGCAGGGTTAGTATACAGGGCATCATCGGTGAGAGTGAAGACGAGTTCCGGGTTATCGTAGTGCACTTCAGTCCCGGTGCGTCAAGTGTATTCCATACCCACACCGCTGACCACGTCCTGTACGTTACTGAGGGAACAGGAATAGTGGCAACGGAGAGGGAGGAAATAACGGTGACGCCGGGTACCGTCATCCACATTCCGGCAGGCGAGAGGCACAGGCACGGTGCGACAGAAGAGGTAACAGCCTCGCAGATTGCGATAATGCCGCCGGGAGAGACTAGCTTCTGATCGACCACTTGACATATATTTGAATTCCATCTATACTTATCCAGGTTGAGAAAATAGAAGAGGTAAAGGCTTAGAACGAGACTAGTAAGCCCCTAGCGAAGCTCAGAGAGCCGGGTAAGGTGTGAGCCGGTGCTAGCGCCGGGGTTGAATGGACTCGGGAGCCGCCTGCCGAAAGGGATTCCGCCCGATTAGGTTTGTGACGGAGTGGGCACCGTTATCAGAGCCCAGGGTATCGCTTTAAGATTTCGAAGCCGTACCCGAGAAGAGATGGTTATCCGGCTATTATTGGTAACCAACTAGGGTGGCACCGCGAAGGATTTAACTCCTCGCCCCTATGGGCGAGGAGTTTTTGTATTTAAGAGGTATGAGATGTATTACCCAACACTGGAAGAAGTAAAGAGCTTTGAACCGCAAAACGGTAACCTGGTACCTGTCTGCCGCGAAATCGTGGCTGACCTTGAGACGCCTGTCTCCGCTTTCCTGAAAATTAACCGGGACGGCTACTCCTTCCTGCTGGAGAGTGTGGAGGGAGGCGAGCGGGTGGCACGCTACAGCTTCATCGGCACTGACCCCTACCGCGTGCTCACCACGAGAGGGGAAGATGGCACCGACCCCCTTCTCCCCCTGGCCGGGGAACTGGAGAAGTATAAGGTTGTGCCGGTTAATGGTCTGCCCAGGTTCTGTGGCGGGGCAGTGGGTTATCTATCATATGAAACGGTGACCCGGTTTGAGGAGCTTCCCTCCCCCACCGCCGACCCGCTGGGGCTACCGGAATCACTCTTCATGCTGGTGGATACTATGCTAGCCTTTGACCATGCCACCCACAAGATAAAGGTTATCAGCTATATCTCTCTTGACAGCCCGGATATTGAGACAGCCTACCGGCAGGCAGTAGAGAAGATTGACAGCCTGGTAGACAGGCTCAAGACACCCCTCCTGCCGGGGCAGGCAGAGCTCAAACACGTAGCCACTGGCAAAGGCCTATCCTCTAACATGTCACGGGGAGACTTTGAAGATAAGGTACGCCTTATCAAAGAATACATCACCGCCGGTGAAGCTATCCAGGTGGTACTTTCCCAGCGGCTGAAACAACCGACCCGTGCTAACCCCTTTGATATCTACCGTGCGCTACGCACTATCAACCCTTCCCCCTACATGTTCTTCCTTGACTTCAAAGATTTTCATATCATAGGGGCGTCACCGGAGATACTGGTGCGAGTGGAAGACGGAGCGGTGATGACCCGTCCCCTGGCCGGCACCCGCCCGCGGGGTAAAGACCCCGCAGAAGACGACCGTCTGGATAAGGAGCTGCGCAGCGACGAAAAGGAACGTGCCGAGCACATTATGCTGGTGGATTTGGGGCGTAACGATATCGGGCGTGTGAGCCAGCCGGGTACGGTTGAGGTCAGCGACCTGATGGATGTAGAGCGCTATTCCCACGTTATGCACCTGGTCTCACACGTTCAGGGCAAACTGCGGGGCGACATGACCCCCCTTGACGCCCTGCGCGCCTGCTTCCCCGCCGGCACGGTATCCGGCGCCCCCAAGATACGCGCCATGGAGATTATTGCCGAGCTGGAAACTGAAAAGAGAGGCCCTTACGCCGGGGCGGTGGGATACCTCTCTTTTTCAGGCAATATGGATATGGCTATCGCCATCAGGACGATGGTGGTCAACCGGGGCATTGCCTACACCCAGGCAGGCTGTGGCGTGGTCTATGACAGCATCCCTGAGAAGGAGTATGAAGAGTCCATGAACAAAGCCAGGGCGCTGCTCAATGCCGTCAGTCAGGCGGAGGATACCAGTCCGAAAGCCGAGGAGAACCATGCTGTTACTGATTGATAACTACGACAGCTTCACCTACAACCTCTTCCAGTACTTCAGCGAACTGGGGGAGGAGGTATTGGTAGTACGCAACGACAAGACCACCACCGCTGAGATTGAGCGGCTGAATCCGGAGCGGATTGTCATATCGCCCGGCCCCTCGGTACCGGAGAGAGCCGGCATCTCCAACGAGGTCATCCGCCACTTTGGCAACCGGCTGCCCATCCTTGGCATCTGCCTGGGGAACCAGTGTATCGGCTTCAGCTACGGCGGCATCATAGAGCAGGCAGGCAAAATTATGCATGGCAAGTCATCTCTCATCCATCACAACGGGGAGGGAGTCTTTGCCGGACTACCCAACCCCCTCACTGCCATCCGCTACCACTCGCTGGTGGTGCGGCGGGAGGGACTACCGGACTGCCTGGAGGTAACCGCCTGGACAGATGACGACACCATAATGGGACTGAGGCACCGCCACTATCCTGTGGAGGGAATCCAGTTCCACCCCGAATCTTTCATGACCGAGGCAGGCAAAGAGCTGCTACAGAATTTCTTGAGTCTGAGTAGAAGAAACGAAGGGTAAGAATGGAGGTTATATAGAATCCATCCCCCATGCGGCCCATCTGGGCCGCCTCCCCCTTCCCTTAGAAAGGGAAGGGGGGAACAAACAAGAGAGGGGGCTCTGCCCCCTCTCTTAAACCTCTTCCCCCTCTCCTTACTAAGGAGAGGGGGATTAAGGGGGAGAGGTTATATAAATGAGCTGTTGTGTGGGATAGAATAGGGCAGAGGTGATGAGATGACAGTTACAGAATGGATTACAGCTTTAGAATGGATTGACATTGTGTTAATAGTGACAATCTTGCTAGTTCTGGTAGTTATCATAACTGCAATATGGAAGACTAGCCTAAAGAACCTTATCAGTGGGCGATGGGTCATATTTACGAGGCTCATAGGAACCGTCTTTGTTTTACTCGTTGTCACATATCTATTTTCGAATTTACAGAAAATGCAAGTGGACAATTGGGTATTAATATCACTCTACGTTGGCCTAGTTGGTATTACAGCATTATATGCTATTTCAACACATCGGCAAGCAGACGCCAGCGTGAAAATGGCCGAAGAGATGAGAAATGCCAGGTCTCCGTCTATTACGATGCAGTGGGGTAGCGCTAACCCCAATAGCAGAGAAATCTCTGCTAATCTTGAGAATGAAGGATTTGGACCAGCTTTAAATCTTAAATGCTATCTTACCCACAAAGAATTTGACTTTGAAAAAAAGTTTGATGGGTATACTACGTTTAAGGTGGGACAAAAATATCCGCTCTCACTTCCCTCTGAGAACTTTGACTTTAAGGCGTGGAATGGGCTTGCTATCAATTGTGATTATGAAAGTGTCCTTGGAGAGAGATTTCGTTCAATCCTCAGGTGCGAATCAAAGGAAAACAGAGTTTTGGAAATAGGAAGATTAAATAGAGGTGAAAAGTGATTAGAGAAGCCATATCAAAGCTGATATCAGGCGAATCGCTGGGCATGGAGGAAGCAGCGGCGGTGATGGAAGAGATAATGCAGGGTGAGGCCACCCCCGCCCAGCTTGCCGCCTTTATTACCGCCCTGAGGATAAAAGGAGAAACGGTAGATGAAATTGCCGGTCTGGCACAGGTGATGCGGTCTAAGGCGGTTCGGGTGGTAGCCAGCGGACCGGTGCTCGATATCGTCGGCACCGGCGGGGATAACGCCAACACCTTCAACATCTCCACGGCGGCTGCCTTTGTGGCTGCCGGCACCGGGCTCAAGGTAGCTAAACACGGCAACCGTGCCATGAGCAGCCAGTGCGGTAGTGCCGATGTGCTGGAGGCCCTGGGGGTTAAGATAGACCTCGATGCCGCTCAGGTGGAGAGGTGCCTGGAGGAGGTGGGCATCGG
>JADHXC010000067.1 GCA_016783135.1 Dehalococcoidales bacterium
ATGGAATTCAGCCTGAACGAAGAACAGGAAATGCTCAAGACCATGGCCCGGGACTTCCTGGAGAATGAATGTCCCAAGACGTTTGTCCGGGAAATGATGGATGATGAAGTTGGCCATTCGCCCGACCTGTGGAAGAAGATGGCCGAAGTAGGCTGGCTGGGCCTGATACTCCCCGAGGAATATGGCGGGAGCGCGATGAACTTCCGCGACCTGGCCGTTCTCTGTGAAGAGATGGGCCGAGCCATGATGCCCGGTCCCTTTCTTTCCACCCTGCTCATGGCGGGACTACCCATCCTCAACGCGGGTACGGATGAACAAAAGAGCAAGTTTCTCCCCATGATTGCCAATGGAGAGGCGGTCTTCACGCTGGCGGTCACCGAAGAAGACGGTGACTTCTGGCCTGAAGGGGTACAGCTGAAGGCTACCAGAATGGGCAATGACTATGTCCTCAACGGCACCAAATACTTCGTGCCTGACGCCAGGGCAGCGGACTATATCATCGTGGCAGCACGAACCCGCCGCTCCGAGAACCCCGAGGAGGGAATCACTCTCTTCCTGGTAGACACCTCGGAATGGGGTACCTATGTTGCCCCGCTAAAGGGTATAGACGAGACCAGAAAGCAGTACGAACTGGTCCTCACCAGGGTGGCTGTTCCCAGTAAGCACATCATTGGAGAGGTAGACAAGGGCTGGCCAATCCTCCAGGAAATGGCGCTCAAAGCGACGGTGGCGCTCTGCGCCGAGATGGTCGGCGGCTGCGAGTGGATACTGGAAACTACCGTTAATTATGCCAAGGAGAGAGTGCAGTTCGGCGTGCCCATCGGCAGCTTCCAGGTGATAAAACACAAGTGTGCCGACATGTACTCCGCACTGGAGTATGCCCGGTCCCTGATGGAAGCCGCCGCCGAGGCAATCAGAGAGGACAACGCCGATGCCCCGGTGCTCGTATCCATGGCCAAGAGTTGCTGTGCCGATGCCTACAAGCTGATAGCAGACCACGGCGTCCAGGTACACGGCGGTATCGGCTTCACCTGGGACCACGACCTGCACCTGTACTTCAAGCGCGCGCGCTCGTTCGATATTGCCTTTGGTGACAGCACCTACCACCGGGAGTTAATAGCCCGGAGTCTCGATTAAAACCTGCCTGAGCAGGAGACAGACAGGATAGCGGTGACCGCCCTGAACTCTAAGGGCGGTCACTACCTCTGCGCAGTCTACTTACCCCGCAGGGTTGTCTTTGTTTCTATGAGAAATCCCGGTGACTGAAGTCCGTAATAGTGCTCTCGTTGTGTGGGAAGCAACATCGGTTGTACTGGGGTGTCACTAATGTACCGGACGAGGAAAAGTAGTTGCAATCTCAGGTAATCAGTAGTATCATTTATCCGCCCTTCTGTTCCTTATGGTAATAATGAGTACAGCAGCACATAACAATATGTCACCTATCACGTGTGGTGAGAGGAGCGAAGACAGTTGAGGATATGTCTACTGTCCTACAGGGGCAATCCCTATAGCGGTGGGCAGGGCATATACATCTACTATCTCTCCAGGGAGCTCCGTGACCTTGGCCACGAGGTGCATGTCATATCCGGGCCACCCTACCCGGAAGTAGTGGACGGTATCACACTGCATAAGCTAGAGAGCCTGAATCTCTACGAGTCCCCGAACACCTTCTGGCAGGACCTTTCCCGCGTGCGTAATCCACTCCGTTTCTACGAGTTCCTGATGGTGTGCCTGGGAACACTCCCGGAGATGCTGACCTTCAGCATACGTGCCTACAACCGGATACGTGCCCTTCAACCCAGACTCAAGTTCGACGTCATCCATGACAACCAGTGCCTTGCCTACGGTCTGCTCCTGATGAAAAGCCTCAACATCCCGGTTGTCGCCACAATACACCACCCCATCCATATCGACCGCCAGATAGAACTGGCCCAGGCCGAGAGCCTCCGGGAAAAGTGGCGATTATGGCGCTGGTTCTCCTTTATTGGGATGCAGCGCCGGGTCTCCCCCCGACTTGACAGGATAATAACCGTCTCCCGGACATCCGCCGATGATATACAGCGCTTCTTCAAGGTACCCGAGAATCTGCTGCGAGTAGTCCTCAACGGTATCGACATCGACTTCTTCCACGGCAATGGACACATCCCCAAGGAACCTGACAGCCTGATAATGGTCAGCAGTGGCAACGGACATACCAAGGGGCTACTCTATCTGCTCCAGGCCCTGCACAAGCTCCGGAATGAGGTCAGTGTCAGATTGACCGTGGTGGGTAATGGTGACCCGCAGGCCGAGCCAGCCACGCTGGTCAGGGAATACGGACTCGAAGACACCGTCCGCTTCACCGGCAAGATTGAAAGGGAGGAGCTCGCCAGGCTCTATGCCACAGCCGAGATAGCCGTAGTCCCCTCTCTCCACGAAGGCTTTGGCTTTCCCGCTGCTGAAGCAATGTCTTCCCAGCTTCCGATAGTATCCACAATAGCCGGGGCACTCCCGGAGGTGGTCGGTAAGGATGGCTCTGCCGGTATACTGGTCCCTCCACGCGATGCCGATGCCCTCGCGGGCGCACTCAAGCACCTCCTTGCCGACAAGCAACTGGGCAGGAACATGGGCGAAGCCGGGAGGAAGCGAGTGGTCGAGAACTTCAGCTGGCGGCAGGCGGCCAGCCAGACGGTACAGGTGTACGAGGAGCTTTTGTGAATGCTCACGGTAGACTACGAACTCCTTGGAATCAAGGCGGGAGAACGGGTACTGGATGTCGGCTGCGGCGAGGGAAGGCACTCCTGCCAGGCATACAAAGAGGCCGGGTGTACCGTCTGTGCCCTGGACCTTGACCAGGCCAACGTACTCAAGACCAAGTATCTTCTCCATCTCATGGATGAAGAAGGGCAGTCGCCAGGCAGATACCTGACACTCCGGGGAAATGCACTGCATCTACCCTTCCGGGATACCCACTTCGACAAGATTATCTGCTCCGAAGTACTGGAACACGTTCCCGATGACGTGCAGGCAGTGCAGGAGCTTACCCGTGTCCTCAAGGACGACGGCACACTGGCAATCAGCGTACCCACCTATTTCAGCGAGACCGTCTACTGGAAACTGTCCCCGGACTACCACCATCAGCCCGGGGGGCACATCCGAAAGTACCGTCAGCGGCAAATAGTGAGCCTGCTGCGCCAGCAAGGTCTGACAGTCTACACCACCCGGCGCAAGCACGGCCTGCACTTCTTCTACTGGCTTCTCCGCTGTCTCTCCGGTATCAAGCGGGAGCAGGCACGGGTGCCTGCCATATACCACCGCTTCCTGGTATGGGACATCATGCATAAAACCCAGCCAGTCCGTCTCCTGGAGAACATGCTCAACCCGTTCCTTGCCAAGAGCGTCGTCCTGTATGTCCACAAGGACCGCAAGGAGCCGATGAATGCTTAGCTCCAGAATGACGGCGTCCGAGTTGCGGGAGTTCGTCAACAGGACAGGGGACTTCATTGCCGCCCACCAGTTGCCCTCCGGGGCTGTCCCCTACTACCGGGATGGGGTAACAGACCCCTGGGACCACGTGGAGTGTGCTATTGCCCTGGATATGTGCGGCCTGTCCGATTCTGCTGCCAGGGCCTACCGATGGCTGGCCGGATTACAGAACCCCGACGGCAGCTGGTGGTATACCTACCGGGACAACCAGCCGGAAGAACCGGCCAAGGACAGCAACCACAGCGCCTATGTCGCCACCGGTGTCTGGTACCACTACCTGGCTACCAGAGACAGAACCTTCCTCGACGAGATGTGGCCCGTGGTGGAAAACGGCCTCTGCTTCACCCTCGGCCTGCAGCAACCCACGGGGGAAGTCTACTGGTCACGGGACCCCCGAGGCAACCCCTGGCCAAGCGCTCCCCTGAGCGGGTCGAGCTGTATCTACCTGAGCGTAGTCAATGCACTTAAGATAGCGCATGTTCTGGGGATTCAACGGCCGGAGTGGGAACAAGCCGCCCGCAAGCTGGCCAGGGCAATCCGGGAACAGCCCCGACTTTTCGACGTCCACGGTGACAACCACCGCGGCTATGCCATGAACTGGTACTATCCCATCCTGGCCGGCCTGATATCCGGAGAGCGGGCCAGAGAGCGTATTACCGAACAGTGGGACAGGTTCGTAGTCGATGGCTGGGGGTGCAGGTGCTCCCTCGACCAGCCATGGGTCACCGTGGCCGAGACCTGTGAGCTGGCGCTGGCACTGGTCGGTATCGGAGATATGGACAGGGCGAACATGCTGCTCGAATGGGCACTCCGGTTGCAGGACCCGGACGGCGGTTTCTGGACCGGAATAAATGTCGACGAGCAACTAATCTACCCCCCTGACGAGAAGACCACCTGGACGGCGGCCGGGGTGATAATCGCCTCCCTGGCGGATACGGAGAACTCGCTGTTCGCGAGTCTATGAGGTTGGTATGCTGCAACGTTTCTTCCAGAGACTGCTTCCCCGGAGAGACTCCTCCAACGAATGCGTTGGCAACGATTTCGTTGGCTACGAGGTCTTGCTGGACTTTATCAGGAAGCGTTCCCTGCACCGGCTGGAAGGTGACCTAGTCGAAATTGGCTCCTTCATGGGCGGTGGGACCGCCAAGCTGGCCAGATTCGCCCGCAGGCACGGCAAACGCGTCTTCGCTATCGATGTCTTTGACCCCGGTGCGGACACCACGGCAACTGAAGACGGGGTGAGGATGTGCGATATCTACCAGGCCTTCCTCGAAGGACGCTCCCAGCTTGAGGTCTACCGGGAGACCACCCGCGGCCTGGACAACATCGTCACAATCACCGAGGACTCAAAAGTGGTCTCATTTCCCAAGGAACAGAGGTTCGTTTTTGGATTCATCGACGGCAACCACCGGCCGGACTACGTCCGTAACGATTTCAACCTCATCTGGTCCAACCTCGTTGCCGACGGCGCTCTCGGCTTTCATGACTACAATTTCGGACTGCCCGAGGTTACCCGCTGTATCAACGACCTAATGGCGGAGCACACCGACGAAATAGGTGAAGTGCGCGAGATTGAAACACAGCACATTGTCCTGCTGGTCAGGAAGTAAACCGCCGGTGGAAGCTAGAGGCTGTCGCTAATGCACCGGCGGCAGACCTCGAAGTTGGCAAACACTCCCTGTTCTACATCCGCGCGCAGTTGCATGTATTCCGGTGAGTTCCAGATGGACTCCAGAGAGTCCTCGGCCACGTTCCCCAGTACGGTATAGCCCGCCCAGTCCTTGCAGCAGGCCACCACCGAGCCGTCGGTGAGAACATAGGTCCGGTAGGAGACGTGAAAGCAGCCCATCATCCGGGCATCCATGTAGGCGGGAAGCCTGCCTACGCCTCCCCGACCGTCGCACGGGATAACATCGACAACGTCCACCAGCCCTTCCCACAGGCGCCGGAATGCCGGCACCTCTGCCTCGTTGTCCGACGTCATCGTCAGCACGACCCTCGTAGCTACCTTTGACGGGTGCTTCCTGAGGCGGGCAAGAAAGCCCATCACGTTGGCCATCACCTGTTCGTAGACCAGCCCGCGACGGTGCGCTTCATAGACCCTTTTAGAGATGCCGTCGATGGAGAAATGCACCTCGCGCACGTTGTTCCTGAGAAGTATTTCGCCGGTACGCTCGTCAAGAAGGCTGCCGTTGGTGTAGATATGGACCGCAGCGTCGGGCAGCGTGCCGGTGATGCAGGTCAGGGCATCCTCAAGGTAAGGCGAGGCCAGTGGCTCGCCGTTAATAAAGGGGTGGAACTCCTCCACTCCTTTCCCCCGGCATTCATCGACTATCTTACGGAACAGCTCCCAGGACATGTCTCCGGGGCGGTCGGTAATCTTCTTGTTAGGACAGAAGATGCAGTCGGCGGGACACCTCAGGGTTGTCTCCACCAGGATACTGCGGGGGAAACTTTTTTTCTGCTGCACGTGATTCTACCCTGCCGTTACTGCGCGGCACTGCCCTTTCACAGATAGAGAGGCAGTTCTCTTATCCGCTCCCGAGTGCCCGGCGCTCAATATCCAGCACCTTGGCCAGTCGACGACGATGGCGTTCTTCACCCGAGAACCGCGCTCCGAGGAAAGCGGTTACCAGTTCCGTCGCTACCTCGATGCCGATAACACGCGCACCCAGGCAAAGGATATTCATGTCGTCGTGCTCCACGCCCTGGTGTGCGGAGTAGGTATCATGGCAGGTACCGGCACGGACACCGGGCACCTTGTTAGCTGCAATGCAGGCACCAACCCCGCTGCCGCAGATGATGACACCGCGTTGCACCTCGCCGGAAGCGACTGCCCCGGCTACCGGCACCACGAAGTCGGGATAGTCGTCATCCGGGTCAAAGGAACCAGCACCCACATCCATAATATCGAAAGTGTCCTTCAACCGGACCACCAGTTGTTGCTTAAGGTCAAAGCCTCCATGGTCAGCGCCAATAGCGACACGCAGTTTCATACCTTCCTCCTCGCAATGAGTCTGAGAGCCTCGTCTACAACGTACCAGGCGCTCAGGCCCGTTCTCTCATAAAGTGCGTCTGCCGGAGCCGACGCCCCGAATCGGTCCAGACCGATGCCATTAAGTGCCACTATTCTACCGCAGAGACAGGCTGCTGTCACCTCAAGGGCAGCAGACGATAGCCCCAATGTGGCCATTCGTCGGGGCTATTCCACAGAGACTACTGCTTGCACGGCTCCCCGGTTTGACGTAGCATGAGAGCACAGGAGGTCACCGGCGAGCGTGACGAAGCGATGGACGGCATAATCAATGGGAACTGAAGACCGGGGTATGGCAACAGGCAGGGATGCCTTTTTCAAGAAACTGGCGTCTCTCAGGTGCGCCGGACAAACTCTACATTTCCGGGTCTCCCAGGACCTGTTCAGCAGCCACCAGGTGGATTTCGGTACCAGCTTCCTGCTCAGGACGCTCGTCCCATCCGAGCATGCCCCTTTCAGGAAGGTCCTTGACCTAGGGTGCGGATACGGCCCCATCGGTCTGGCCCTGAAAAAGGTCTTCGGGGAGAGCTTTGTTCACATGGTGGACAGGGATGCCCTGGCAGTCGAATACTCACGCCAGAATGCCGAGTTGAATGGTCTTTCCGACGTTGAGGTATACGGCAGTCTCGGCTATGACGATGTCAGGACGGAGGATTTCGACCTCATTGCCTGCAACATTCCGGGCAAAGCGGGGGAGCCGGTAATCTCACACCTCCTGCAGGATGCCGCCGACTACCTGAGGCCGGGCGGAATGGTCGCCGTGGTTGTGGTGACTCCTCTCCAGGCAACGGTCGAGCAGGTGCTTACCGGCACGCCGGGTATAGACATTGTCTTCCGTGGGACTCGTTCCGGACACGCCGTTTTCCACTACCGGTTCACGGACAACCGTAGCCGTGCAAACCGTCCCCGGATAAGTGCTCTGGACAGGGGAGTGTATGACCGGACGAGGGAGACATTCTCCTACCAGGGTCTGGAATACCCCATGCAGACAGCCCTGGGCCTGCCCGAGTTCGACTCCCGCAGCTACCACACCGAGCTTCTGCTGGAAGGAATCCGGGAACTCCGAAATCAGAGCGCCAGGCGTGTCGTGGTCTTCAATCCGAGCCAGGGACATGTACCGGTGGTGCTCTCCAGATTACTGAAGCCGGACCGCATTGTCCTAGTTGACCGCGACCTGCTGAGCCTGCGGTATTCCAGGAACAACCTGGCCCTCAACGGCTACCCCGCAGAACGTGTTACTCTCTCACACCAGGCAGGCATCACGCTTGAAGACGGGGAACAGGCTGACATTATTGCCGGGGCGCTGCGGGAAAATGAGGGCACCGAAGCACTGGCCCTGACCGTCAGGCAAGCCACCGACCATCTCTCGCCGGATGGTGTCTTCCTGCTGTCAGCCGGTTCGACGGCCATAACCCGCGTGGAGGGCGCGATACGAGCCCGGAACCGGCTCAGGATACAGGGACGGAAGCGATGGAAGGGGAACAGCCTTCTCGTTGCCAGGTACAAGTAGGAATCAACTGCCAGGCAGTCGACCCAGTACTAAAGAGGGATTGAACACCGCCAATCCGTAGAGTATAGTTAAGGTAGTATATGAATGATGCTCACGTCGTCTCCACTCCGAATGGTCGGAAGGAATCAGTATAGAACGGCAGCAAGACGAGCGACTGGAAGCTCTTGTTCGGGAGACGGGCTGTAAGAAGGATATCCGTTCCTTAGTATCAAAGCCCAGAGAATACTGTGATTGCCGTGACACCGGCCTGAAGGGGTTCCTCGAATGCCGGCACGAGCACCCTCAAGGGTGCAAGTACGTGCTCCCCTTCGGCTACGGCTTCTTCTGCAAATGCCCTCTTGCTCTCTATCTTTATAGAGAAATGAAGAAGTAAGTGCTTCTGTACACCGTCCGCTTCACGACTTCATGTTACCGACCGGTCTGACCCTCAACGGCTACGCCAATGAAATAGCCCGCTTCTTACCAGGGTATGTACTGTAGAGAACCGTTCCGGCCAGGAAGCGCTGAGGGTGACTGTGGGGGTGAGAGTGGTGGGCCATCCTGGGTTCGAACCAGGGACCTCAGTCTTATCAGGACTGCGCTCTAACCAACTGAGCTAATGGCCCGTGTTTTACGTGTCCATTGTAGCGGAAAAGAAGCTGAGAAATCAAGCCAAAATAATACTGTTGATAAACAACCCATCCCCCTGACCCCCTTCCCTTGATAAGAGGGAAGTGCAGAAATTATGTTAAGTATCATTCTAAGTTATAATGACTGTAGGAAATCCTGAAATTTTCCAAAGTGACCATTTCTAGGAACTAGCCCTTTACTAAGTCTAGCCACTTGGTCAGCGTTAAGTTCAAACCAATAAGCATTCCCATCCACTATAATATCATTACTGACTCCATTTCGAGTATTAACGCAAGCCATTATATATTTTACGATTCCTAAATCCTTGGCAGCCTCAATCTGTTTTAGTAGTGCAGTGGCCCCACGAATGCTATTGACCTTACCCCATTCTTAATGCCGCGTCCATCTTAGCGTTTCCGTCTAGTTCCATGAATTCCTGGGGTGCCAGTCCGCCCAATGCGCTATGCGGCCTAACGGTATTATAATCCTTTCTCCAGCTTTCTATCACCTC
>JADHXC010000068.1 GCA_016783135.1 Dehalococcoidales bacterium
GGGTGTCCCCCAGACCTGGGGGTATCCCCAGGCATAATCTTTCCCCCTTCCGCAGAAGGCCCCTTCCTGGCCAGGAAGGGTAAGGCGGCCCATCTGGGCCGCACGGGGATAGTCGAAAAGGTTTTTCATTGTCCTGTTAGAGCCAGTGTCATTGGCTAAATAACGATATTTAGGAAGCACTACACTAGCAATGTAAAAGGAGTAGAGAGATGACACTTCCGGATTTTTCTCTGACTGGTAGAGTAGCCCTGGTAACCGGCGCAAAGAGGGGAATCGGCAGGACGATTGCACTGACCTTTGCCGAGGCTGGTGCCGATGTGGTGGTATGCGGTCGTACCCTGCCCGACCTGGAGAAGGTGGCCGAAGAGGTAAGGGCGCTGGGGCGGCGTTCCCTGGCAGTGATGACGAATGTCAGCGTGAAGAGTGAGGTTGATGCCCTCGTCGACCGTGTTGTGAAGGAGTTCGGGACAATAGATATCCTGGTCAACAACGCGGTTGTCTACGCCCGGGGTCCCCTGGTCGAGCTTGCCGAAGAAGACTGGGACACTACTATCAACATTGGCGTCAAAGGGTACTTCCTCTGTGCCCAGGCGGCGGCCAGGGTGATGATAGAAAAGAAGAAAGGCAGCATTATCAACATGGTCTCCACCGCAGGCATCCGGCCCACGGGTCGACAGGGTGCTTACAGCATCATCAAGGCCGCTGACGAGATGATGGTCAAGCTGCTGGCCGCGGAGCTGGCGGAGTACAACATCCGGGTCAATGGTCTGGCTCCTACCGTGGTGAAAACTGAGAACACTAACGTAGAGATGCTTCGGGGATTCATGACGCAGTTGCCCCTGGGCAGGCTTACCGAGGTGGAGGAGCTAGCCGCGGCGGCCCTTTTCCTGGCCTCCGACGCCGCCAGCTATGTCAGCGGGCATACCCTGGTTGTCGATGGCGGGCGGATAAACACCTTCCCCAGACCGGCACCGAGACAGTAGCAGGGTGCTGAAAAAGGGGAGTCCAGAGGGCAGGACCCTTCTGAGGGGCACCCCCCTTCTGAGGGGGCTCCCTCTGGCAGGGGTCTGGGGGTGTCCCCCAGACTTAATATTTCCCCCTTCCTGGCTAGGAAGGGGGTCAGGGGGATGGTCGAAAAGGTTTTTCATCATCCCGTTAGAGCCAGTGTCATTGGCTAAATAACGATATTTAGGAAGCACTACACTACCGCTGTGGCTCGATGATGACCTTGATGGACTCCGTCGCCTCGGCAACGAGCCGGAAACCTTCCTGCGTCTCGGACAGTGGCAGGCAGTGCGTAATCATAGGGTCTACCTGGACAGTGCCGGCGGCAATGATGTCCAGTGCCGTCTGGTGGTCGGCCGGGCTACCCGCGTAGGTCGTGGCAATCGTTCTGTCGTTGCGGAAGAAGAAGTCGTTGATGGACACCGGGATGGTAACGCCCGGGTCGGTGGGTGCGAACAGCAGTATCGTCCCGCCGCGTTCCACGGAATCCAGGCCCTGGTTGATGGCGGATATCAAACCGGTGCAGACTATCACCAGGTCGGCCAGCCTGCCTGAATTAACCTCGCGTAAACGCTCCGGCTGATATTCCCGTGCCTGCAGGGCTATGTCCGCCCCGAACCTCCTGGCTGCTTCCAGCCGGTACTCGTCAATGTCAGTGGCGACTATGCGGCTTGCCCCCAGCGCGCGGGCGAGCAGTACGTGGAGCAGTCCGGCAATGCCACTACCGACCACGAGTACACTCTGCCCCGGCCGTATGCCGGCGATTCTCTGGCCGCGGAGGACACAGGCTAACGGCTCGATGAATGTCGCCTGTTCGTAGGACATGCTGTCGGGCAGGAGGAACGTGCCGCGGTCCACGTTTATGGCGGGGAGCCGCACGTACTCCGAGAAACCGCCCGGGTAGAAGGTTGTCCGCCGCAGGGTCTCACACGTAGTATGGTGTCCGGTAAGGCAGTAATGGCAGGTATTGCAGGGAACATGATGGGCGGCAATGACGCGGTCGCTCACCTTGAAGCGTTCCACGCTCTCGCCGACTTCTACAACCTGACCGGCAATCTCATGGCCCAGCACCAACGGGGCACGGTCCAGACGGTACCACTCCATGACATCGCTGCCGCAGATACCGCTGGCCTCGATGCGTACCAGCAACTCACCGGGGCCGATTTCGGGGACAGGCATCTCCTCGATACGGATGTCCCGGTTGTTGTACCACATGGCAACGCGCATGTTACCACCGGGGTTGCTCATGGTACTATCAGCCTTCTTTCTGCCCACTCTTGTACACTTCCTCGGCCTCAACGGGAGTTGCCCCCTCGTGGATGATTGCCCGAAGAGCCCGTATCATCGCAACGGGGAAGTCGTTCTGCCAGACATTTCTGCCCAGGTTCACCCCGATGGCCCCCTTCTGCATGCCGTCATAGACGAAGTCGAACACCTCACGCTCGGTATCGACCCGGGGGCCGCCGGCCATGATGACCGGAACAGGACAGCCGGTGACAACCTTCTCGAAGTCCTCGCACCAGTAGGTCTTGACGACGCGTGCCCCCAGCTCGGCAGCGATGCGGCAGCAGAGGGCAAGGTACCGGGCGTCTCTTTTCTCCAGTTCCTTGCCGACGGCCGTAACCGCCATCACCGGTATACCGTATCTCTCCCCCTCGTTGACCAGCTTCGATAGGTTCAGGAGCGACTCCTTCTCGTAGTCGGTGCCCACGAAGACGGAGAGGCCCACCGCGGAGACATTGAGGCGGATTGCCTCCTCCATGCTGGTGGTGATACCCTCATTGGCCAGGTCTTTACCCACCATGCTGGTCCCGCCGGACACCCTGAGGACAACAGGTACGCTGTTGTTCGCGTCGACACAGGAGCGCAGCACTCCCCTGGTGATGAATAGTCCGTCAGCGTAGGGCAGGAGTGGCTCGATTGTCTTGCGTGGTTCCTCCAGCCTTCGTGTGGGACCCTGGAAGTATCCGTGGTCCACCGGCAGGATGAGGACATGCCCGTCACTCTGGATTAGCTGCGCGAGGCGGTTCGCCATTCCCCACTGCATTTGCTTGTCCTCCTTGTTCAGACCTGGAATTGACCAGTTTGACTATTATACAACAAGCGGGCCAATGGTGGTATCGGTCGGTGGTCGGGAGGCACCTGTTCCATCTTGTACGGTGTATGGCCGCTGGGCTATAATTATTAACGTTGTCACCAGTCTAAGCGGATGAAGAAAGGCACAGAACTTCGTAAACCATGAGCACCTGTATTTCCTGCACTAAGTGTAACCCGTGCGCGATTGTGGAGCATTCCTGTTTTGTCTATTGTTGAAGTCAACCATGTAATTAAGGCCTATCGTGGTCGTACCGTGGTCAACGACGTCTCCTTCGACGTGAACAGCGGCGAAGTGTTCGGTCTGATTGGTCCCAATGGTGCCGGCAAGACCACCACCATCAGGATGATGATGGATTTGGTCAAACCGGACTCCGGGAAGGTTACCATACTCGGGGAGGCATTAAGCGAAGCCGCCAAAAACCTCATCGGCTACCTGCCTGAAGAGAGAGGCCTTTACCTGAATATGAAGGTGATGGAATCGCTCGTCTACCTTGCCACTCTCAAGGGCATGGACAGGCAGAGCGCCGCGCAGAAAGCGGAAGAGCTTCTGCAACGAATAGACATGCTGTCACATCGTAACAAGAAGATAAAGGAACTGAGCCGTGGCATGGGGCAGTTTGTCCAGTTCCTGGTCACCATCATCCATGGACCCCGGTTGGTTGTCCTCGATGAACCTTTTGCCAATCTGGACCCGGTCAATACCCAGCTTGTCAAAGACATGGTGCTTGAGATGAGAAACCAGGGGAAGGCCCTCGTCCTGAGCACGCACAGGATGAACGAGGTGGAAGAACTTTGCGACCGCATACTGATGATGGATGACGGGCGTACAGTCCTTTACGGAAACCTGGCTGAAATCAAGGAACGGTATCGGAACAACTCTGTCGTGGTGGAGTATGAGGGGGAGTTGGGTGAGGTGGCCGGCGTAGTCAGGAGGCAGGACCATGACGGGCATGTCGAGCTTTTCCTGGAGACCGGGACAGCACCGCAGCAGGTGCTGGCGCAACTGGTGGGCCAGGGTATCGTGGTGAAGCGTTTTGAGGTAGCCACTCCTCCGCTGCATGATATATTCCTTCAGGTGGTTGAAGAAGGGCAATGAACAAGACACTGCTGGTGGTAAGGCACGAGTTCCTGCAGGTGGTGAAGAAGACAAGCTTCGTCGTCCTGACCCTCCTCTTTCCGCTGATAGGCTTTCTCGGTATCGGCATCTATCAGATTGCCCAGAATATCGGCGGTTCATCGGATGCCGACAATCCACTGATAGGTTACGTGGATGAGTTTGGTGGCTTCGAAGGCTATACCACCCAGGGAGACATCACCTTCGTGCCGTACGAAACACGTGACGGGGCAACCCGGGCCTTGCTGGCAGACGACATCGACGAGTACTTCGTCATCCCCGGGGATTACGTGTCCCGCGGACTGATACCAAGATACACAATGGAGAAGGAACTGGAAGTATCCGGAACAACGCAGTGGGCGATGAGGGTCTTCCTGCAGAGTAACCTTCTCGAGGGACAGACCGCCCGGGAAATTGCGGACAGGGTTAAATCGCCGATGTGGCTCCAGAACTTCCTGCTGGACGAAGAGGGCAACATCGCCAGCGAGCAGGGCGGTTTCGCGGCTTTCCTCGCCCCGATGGTGTTCGGTTTCCTGCTGGTAATGTCTATCGGGATGACGTCCGGCTTCCTGTTGCAGGGACTGGGAGAGGAAAAGGAGAACCGTATAATGGAGGTCCTGCTCTCATCGGTCTCCACACGGCAGTTGTTAACGGGAAAGGTGCTCGGCCTGGGCGCTGCCGGACTGCTGCAGGTTATTATCTGGCTGGCTTCGGTGATGGTCCTGACGCGCCTGACTTCTGAGACGGTAGGCGGCGAGCTTGCAGGTATTCAGATACCGGATAACATGATGATACTCGGTATTCTCTATTTTGTGCTGGGCTATCTCTTCTTCGCCGTGATGCAGGCGGGTGTCGGCGCCATCGGCTCCAACGCCAAGGAGAGCCAGCAGATGTCAGTGTTTTTCATCCTTCCGGCGATATTGCCCTTCTATATCTTCATCATCTTCCTGCGGGAGAATCCTGACCACGTTCTTAGCACGATAATGACCATGTTTCCGCTGACCGCCCCGATGACGGTCTTCCTTCGACTGGGCTTGTCTGAGATTCCTGCCTGGGAACTGGTGCTGAGCATCTGCCTGATGATTGTCAGCATAGTCGGCGGGCTCTGGTTCTCCGCCAAGGTATTCCGCGTCTTCGTGCTGATGTACGGGAAATCACCGAATCTACGCGAGATTGTGCGCTATCTGCGGGAAGCATGACCGGGGGTGCGCGTCCGGCGTGTTTCAGGAGCGGTGCTGCTGAATGTAGCCTCCCAGGATGAAGCTCTCCCGGGAAGCGATGTCAGCTAATCCCTCGGGGTGAACGAGCAGGGCGGAGATGTTGTCACTGCCGCCAAACCGGTTCAGTGTCTGGTCGTAGATTCTCTCTTCCAGGTAACGGTTGGAGTCCCGGATAGCCCGAAGAGCAAAGTCCTGCAAGTCGCCATCGACGCGTTCCCGGAGAACGTTCTCCAGTGCCCTCTCTTTATCATTCCCCCGTATCGAAAGGATGCCGTCGCTGGCGATAATGAAGAAGTCGCCCTCGGTTAGGTTAATGGCTATCGGTTTCAGGTAGGTGTTCGGCGTCCCCACAAAGTCCGGGATACCCTCGATTGGTGCTATCCCTCTATGGGACAGGTTTCCGTGGAATAGGTAGCTGTCTCCGGCAACGAAGGCGACTGCCTGGCGGTCACTCGCCTGTCCGGTTTCGGGGAAAGCAATCAGGCTCAGCGTAGCTCCGTCTTCTCCCGGGGTTTTTCGGTTGAGGTCGTTGAGTATGGCTTCGAGGTCATTCACGCTACCCTTTTGCAGGCGGCGGTCCAGTTTGGTGAACAGCCTTCGCGAGGAGTCGGTTATACCGGGAGGGTCGGAGATGGCGAAGACCTTCCGAGACGGGTTGACATAAAGGCAATCACTGTCGTAAACGAAGTTGTTCGAGCCCAGCATTACCTCGATAAAGACGTTGTCCGCTCCGGGATGGGTGCCACCGCAGAAGCCGGGACCGGTGACTACCGGCCAGGTAATCACGCTCTCATGTGAGGGAAGGGTCTCCCAGGCTTTGCGGAACTTCTCTTTCATATTGTCGGAGGTGTAGTGAGCGAAGCGGTCGAACAGTGCAGGATGCTTCCGGAATACCCCCTTCTCGAATACGGGATGGTGCTGAAGCTGAAATAGTTCCGTCATGCCCTGTTGTTCTACCTTCCATCCGACGCTGCGGCCGGCCGACTGCGGTCATCTACCGGTGTTGTGTTTGCTGGCTTATACTCTCATTGTACCGGTCGCAGGCTTCCGGCTGCAATTATCGTCGTAGTTACTATCACAGTTGCAGCCGTATTTGTGGTCACAACTGTGGGGCTCTCGTTCAGATAGACAGGTGACACTTTTGTAGTGTTACTGTTGTCGTTCTGACTGGCAGGCAATAAGATGGATTGTCTGGCTCACAATGTCAGGCAGTCTCAGTCCTCCTTGACATAGACCTCTCTTAGAGTCTACTATAGAGCATCCCGATGGCAAGCGGTTCGCTGCCCAAATATACTCGGTAAGAAGCACCCAAACTCGCTGGCAGGCGACCGCACAAAGGTGGCCCATGACCAATCAGCCAACCACAGAACTTCATCCTGGCTCAAGAGAAGGCAGCGACATTGTCCTGCGTACCATCGGTCTGACCAAGCGTTTCGGCCAACTGGAAGCAGTTAAGAACCTCGACTTAGAGGTTCGCCGGGGCGAGGTTTTCGGCTTCCTGGGGCCAAATGGCGCAGGCAAGAGCACCACAGTCGGAATGATTCTGGGGCTGATTGCTCCCTCCGGCGGGAGCATCGAGCTGTTTGGTCGCAGGCTTGACGACAACCAATGGGCTGCGCTCCGGCGCATAGGAGCGGTGGTCGAAGCACCTGCCTTCTATCCTTACTTGTCCGGGCAGGACAATCTGGAGGCACTTGCCAGAGCCATCGGAGGCATTCCCAGGGCCAGGATAGCAGAGGTGCTGGAGCGGGTTAGCCTGCAGGACCGCGCTGCAGACAGGTATGGCCACTATTCCATGGGAATGAAGCAGAGGCTGGGGATTGCGTCGACTCTGCTAAGGGACCCGGAACTCATAGTCCTGGATGAACCTGCCAGCGGACTCGACCCTGCTGGGACCAAGGAAGTGCGCGACCTGATTCCAAGGCTGGCGCATGAAGGTCGCGCCCTGTTTCTGTGCAGTCACCTGCTTCATGAGGTTGAGCAGGTGTGCGATAGAGTGGCGATAATCAAGGAGGGCGTCATGCTCGCCTGCGCCCCGGTTCACGAGCTGTTGGCGCAAGGTCAGACGCTTCAAATCAAGGTGGACGACCCGGCGCAGGCTGTTGCCATTCTTAGTGGTTTGCCTTGGATAAACTCGGTCAAGATGGAGAATGATCATCTTATTGTGAGTGCCCCGGAAGAGAGCACCTCCCGGGTGAATGCAGCCCTTGCTGAGCACGGTATCTTCGCATCGGAGTTGGTCAGCCACGGCGTCAGCCTGGAGAGCGTATTCCTGCAGTTAACAGGTGGTGAGAGCGGTGACTAGACTCATCAGTGCGGAGCTCTTCAAGCTGCGGAAGCGCCTTATGACCAGGGTGCTGTTGTTTGTGCTGGTTGGCATTATGATTGTCCTCTATCTGTTGCTGCTTGCCGTATCCAAGGTTACCATTCCTGTCCATGGTTCCGAAGAGATTGGAGCCATACAGAATCTGCTGGGACTTCCGCTAGCTCTTCCCTTTGCCTTGTCCATATTGTCCTCTCTTGGCACTATCCTGGCCGTGATTCTCATCGCCAGCTCTGTGGGAACTGAGTACAGTTGGCGGACCATGAGGACTATGCTCATCTGCAGTGAAAGTCGCCTCAAGCTCCTTGGTGCCAAGTTGGTGGCAGCCGGCATCCTGATTCTCATAGGTATGGTTATCGGGTTGGCCACTGGCTTCCTCATGAGCTTGATAACTACAGCCATCGGTGGCTATTCCTTTGATTTCAGCTTCATGACTGGCGGATACCTGTGGGACCAGTTCCTCCAGTTCTGGCGCACATTCTACGTATTGATGCCGTATGCGCTACTTGGATTCCTTCTCGCCGTAGTCGGACGCTCGGCTATGCCAGGCATTGCTCTAGGCATAGGTATATTCTTTCTGGAATCTATCGTTACTACGTTTATGAGCCTTGCCGGGGGCTGGATTGCCAGGATACCTGACTACCTGCTCGCGGCCAATGTCAGGGCAATCACAGCACGGAGCAACCTCCCACAAGGGATGAGCATGGGTATGGGTGGTAACGGCCTCTTCGACCAGATGCCTGAGTTGTGGCTAGCTTTTGTAATACTTGCAGGCTATAGCCTGGTGTTCATCGGGCTGGCTTTCTATCTGTTTCGTAAGCGGGATGTGACCGGTTAGAGTCGATAGGAAAACTCAACACTGTGGCTTCTTGTGCAATGGCCATTCCACTAGGAGGCTGATGAAAAAGGGGAAGGCCCCTTCTGAGGGGCACCCCCTTCTGAGGGGGCTCCCTCTGGCAGGGGTCTGGGTGGTATCACCCCTTCCTGGCCAGGAAGGGTAAGGCGGCCCAGATGGGCCGCACGGGGATAGTCGAAAGAGTTTTTCAGCATCCTGCTAGTGTGCTGCGCATTGTCACGTTCTGTGCATGGTGCAGGTAGTCACCTCCTGCTTCATACCTTATCTGTTACCTGTGTCCCCGGCCTATTTTGTTACCATTGTACCCGGGCTATACCTAATTGTTCCCCTTCCATTTATCTTATTGAAGGGGAAGGGGATAAAGGGGATAGGGTCACCATACTGTAATTAAGAAAAATCCGGCATTCTGCTGGCCACTGGACATAACGTTGGAAACGAATCACGCTCGGTTAGCCTCGATTTGTTTCCATTATTCTTC
>JADHXC010000069.1 GCA_016783135.1 Dehalococcoidales bacterium
TTCTGCCACTGACGGGGGAGCATGGCTGCCACAGTTAACAAGCCTAGAGGTGGGAAAGCTGCCCTTTTTGAGAGGAAGCGTAGGGCATGTCTAAAACTCCAGAAAGTATCTGGATACCATGGGTAAACCAGCAGGATTTCCAATTCGCTCTCATTATCTGAACGTTAATTCCATAATTGAACTTAGCATACTATCTTCCCAATAGTGAGTCAACAGTCTGACCTCTTCCTGGCCGAGCAGCCTAATCTAAATCACTAATTCGCTAGATTGCTTCGGGTGCGCTCCGCCTACTCCCCTGCCCCCAGCCAACTCCCGGAATAGGGTCCCACCAGCATCATGGACTCCGCCACCAGCTTGAGCTCTGGCATCGGCACACCACCGCTTATGACGGCGAAGTGGATGTCGTACACCCACCAGTCGATCCTCCCCTCGCCGATGACAACCTGTTTCGTGCGGATCTTGGTACGTTCCCCAACGACATCCTCGGGAGGGAAGGAGACGTCCGGCTCGGGGCTCAGCACCACCTGGAAGCCGGAGTAGAAGACCGTGATGCTGTGCGGCTCTTCGGGGCTGACTGCGTAGCCCGTCGGTGGGGGACTGATGCCCTCCGGGAGGTACTGTGGCAGCAGCATGGCCACCGGAAAGTCGGCGGCAGCTTCGGCTTCTTCAAGCACCACCATTCCGGGCGGCAGGACCGTAGGCGCGTCTATCGTTAGTCGTGTAGAGAGGTTAGCATACCCCTCGACTGACGTATCAGCCCAGGTTGAATAGCTGTAGGAGACCGAGAACCGCAGGTGGTAGCGCAGGGCCGATGTGGTTGCGCCGGAGAGAGGCGGCGGCGGGTCCGTCGAAAGGACGTAGGACGCCTCCCGGTGCGGCCAGGTCGGTGACGGCGCTCTATGCGCTACGTCGATGTCAACCGGGATGTCCACGCTTTCCTGAGGGCCAAGAGTCAGCGAGTCACCATGCACCCTGACTCCGATGCCCTCCGGCAAGTCATCGTCCTGTGACACCGATAGCTCTAGGTACTTACTCGAGTTGTTCTGGAGGTGAATTACGAGTCGCTGCGATTCGCCCCGGAGCACCAGCAGGTCATCCGCCGGCTCGAGGCCGGTCTCCAGGACCCGCGACGGTGGCGAGGTCACTGACTCAGCTATCCTGACAAGCTCCTCGAATGCCAACTCCTCGTTCCCGGTCAGGTTCATCTCCCGGCTGGCGCTGTCTATCCACAGTAGCTCGACGTGGCCAGTGCGTCTGAAGACCGCTGCCGAGTTGTCGCCGATCGTGACCCTCTCCACCTCTGGCGGAAGCTTCATCCCCATGGAGAACCAGTTGGCCTCAAGGGTGACTGGTTCTGCGGAACTGCTCCCTATCGCAATGGTGACGTCCCACATATCGGGCGGTCCGTGGGTCTCCAGCTTGACCGAGCTGATTTCATACCCTTCGGGCAGATAGGTGGGCGCTGGAACAGGCAGCCCGATGATCCGGCTGGCTTCTTCAACCGTGAGCCTGTCGTCAGGCGACGGCCCGGTGCCAGGTTGGCCATTCATTTCTGCCGGCTTGCAGGAGACCACCGTCAGGGCCAGGCCCAGGACACAGAGCACGACGAGCCTCTTCATTCCGGACTCCCTCCGTCTTCATCCGACAGCTTCATGGCGTAGACGATGGGGCCTACTTGCCTGTTTAGCTCATACACGATGAAGTCGTTACCTATGCAGGGGTTCATCCACAGGGAGAAACCAACGTTCGTGGGTGAGGTGAGCTTCACCGCCCGTTGGGCCTCCAAATCGTATAGGTAGATGTCCGCTGCCGGCTCTCGACGCTCGCCGGTACTAGCGTCGATTTCGATGACATCGTTGCTGGTGTTGCCCTTACTGGCCCTGGCATCCGTCCAGACTATCCGGTCCCGAAACACATCGGGGCGATGGTCGGCGTATCGACTGCGTGAGACCTGAGTCTCCAGCCCGATGGCCACGTCGTAGGTGAAGACGTCGGCCTCCCGGTAGTCGAACTGGCGCAGCCAGACGATGCGGTCGCCGTCGATAGCCGGGCAGTGGTCGTTGGCCGGGTCCGTCGTGACACGCATCTCCCGACCCGTGCCGAGGTTGTAGACGTATATCTCGTTGTCGTACGCACCGTCATTGGACGGGTGGCTCGTTATCTCCGGGTCGGCATGGCGGATATCCGCCCAGACCACGAGGTCGCCGCTCATACTCACTTGGTCGTAGCCCTCGGCGGTGGTATCCAAAGTCAGACGTTTCTCCTCGCCGGTGCGGAGGTCATAGGCATAGACGTCGTACGGGTAGGGGTACTGCTCGCCAATGCCGTGACGCCGGTCCAGCCAGACGACGGTATCGCCGGAGACGGCGGGGTGCACCTGGGCATACTCATCCGTCGTGATCTGCCGCACCTCGCCCGTCGAGAGGTCGAGCAGAAAGACGTCCCAGTTCAGGATGCCCTGGTTCTTTGGCGGGGGCTGCTGCTCGGCCTCGTTGCAGTCGAGAGAGGCCCAGACGACCCGGTTGCCGTCAGTGGCGGGCGGCTCGAAGATGCGGTCGGCCGGCACCTCCAGGACGCGGGCCTTCTCCCGCGTGCGCAGGTTGTACGTGGACAGGTACTGGGCCACGACGCGGTAGTCCTCGGTCTCCATCTCCACTGCCACCAGCAGGTCCCCGGAGATGGAGTGAGGCCCGTAGTACCAGTCCTCGCCGATCTCCCAATTGCCTACGGCCGTCTCTGGTTTGGTCTCTGGCGAGCCCGCGGCTTGCTGCTCATCGGAGGGCTTACAGGCGATGGCGGCAAGCAACGCTAATGCCAGTAGCATCGCCACGGTCGCTCTTACCATCCTCATCCTTGCCTCCTGGCCCCGGGGTAGGGTTGCACTCACCCTCACGGTCTCACTCGCCGCTCCCTGTGATTCTGGCCAGCAACGGGCCCAAGAAGAAGCCTGCCATCATTCCAATCAGCCCGCCGACCATCGCCCCGGCTATCGCGTTTCCGACAAACTCCATCGTCACGTGGGGCACCTGGTCGTAGGAAAGGAGATAGCCAATGCCAGTGACGGCGCCAGAGATGGCACCGGCAAGGGCGCCGAAGAACCAGCCCTGGAGATACCCGGAGCGCGCATACAGATGGTAGGCGAGGAAATAGCAGACGAGCCCGGATGCCATGCCCGTCGGCAGGCTGATGCCCATGTCAGGCAGAGGATAGACCTTGAACAGGTTTGTCACGGCGTAGAGCAGGAGTCCGTTGATACCGGACCCCAGTATCCCGAATCCAAGGCTGGCTGCTCCCGCCCGAAGGTCTATCCTCATTGTCTGCCTCCTATTCGTGCAGCAGGAGCGGTTCATAAGGTCCTGCGCCAAGCACTTCGAAGGACCCCCAGTGCGTACAGACACTGCCATACAGTTTGGCCAAGGTGAGCCGTCCCTGACCTTCTATCTCCATGCTTTGGATGAGGTCGGACCATTCCCGCATCTCCACGACGTTCTTCGCCTCGCTTATCCGCTGCTCAAGAAGAGCGGCGTTCTCCTGCGCGACCGCCTCGCTCGGGTTCATCAGCACGATTGCCATGAAGTAGCCATTCTCGTCGATGCCCGCGCCGGTGGCCAGCGCCAGGTACGGTCTGAGCAGAAGGGGCCTCTGGATTTCCTCCACAAGGGTCTGACGTCTTTCATTGTTGTCCGGGTCGTCGATTACTTGCCTGTAGACATCTGCTACGTGACTTTGCGCCTGGGACTCGCTGGAGAGAAACGCGGTCACGGTATCCATCTCGACAGGCGCCTCAGCCAGCGACCGGTAGTCTTCGATATCAGCCAGCGACTCGATATTGCCGTCGTGCGCGTCAATCATCTCCTGGATGCCGTCCGTCCAGAGGTTCCAGAAGATGAAGTCATCTATTAGCGCCAGCCGGTGTCCCCGGCCCACCGGCCGGAGCGCCGCGCGCATCCACAGCGCTGGCGGATGCGTCAACCATCAAGATGCGGCTCGATGTACGTCCTGACGATATCATCGCGGACTGATCGGTACGCCGGATCGTTCACCAGATTATGTAGCTCATCAGGGTCCTCATCAAGGTTAAAAAGCTCACAAGGTGTACCCGTGTTCCACTCAAATGTCAGGCGGTATTTCTCTGTCGCTGCCATGAAGTAATATCCACGGTTTTCACCCCTGTATCCAATTGAACTGAAGGCAACCTCGCGAGGCGAACCTTCTCCGTTAACAAATGGTAGTAGAGACCTGGCATTTGAAGCTGACAGTGGCTCCGCTCCGGCAATATCCAGAATGGTAGCATTAAGGTCAATCGACTCCACCACGCCATCAATAACACGTGGGTCCTTTATCTCCGGTGGGGTGATGATTGCTGGCACCAGTACTGATGACTTATAGAAATTCATTTTGGCCATAAGGTTGTGGTCACCCAGCATCTCACCATGGTCAGACGAATAGATAAACCAGGTATTGTCTTTCCAGCCCAACTCCTCGACAGTCTTTATGATGTCACCGATACGCTGGTCAATTAGTGAGACCATACCATAGTAATGCCTGGCAGCATTCAGGACATATTCATCAGACAATAGATGGGAGTTGGAGTGCTTGAAAAGGCGATTTTCAAGGTAGTTTCCCCAGACCTCATTAGGGCTTTCTGGCGCCTGGCGTGGCCCTGGGGATATTTCAGCATCCTTGTAATAATCAGCCCAAACAGGGTCATCCATTAGTGGTACATGCGGCTGGACAAAAGAGACCGTAAGGTAAAATGGATTGTCACTATGGTAGTTCCTTAGCCACTTTATGGCTTCGTCAGCCAAGAAGGAGGTAAGGTCATCCTCTTGAGGTAAAACACTGGTCAAGCCGTTCCAGTGATTCGGTGTTAATCGCCAGACGGAGCTGACTTGTTTTTTATATGGTTCCAGTAGCCCTTTAGCCTCGAGGTATTCGGTATAGGGCGTTATGAATTTGACACCGGGGTAGGCGTGTATATACCTGTCAAACTCCTCAAGTACATAATCAAAACCAAATGAGCGGACAAAGTCATCATACTCACGCATGTCAAATTCGGCATTGTCGCCTGTTCCCTCAATATCCTTTAGTATCCTGTCAAGACGAGGCGAGTGATAATGAGTTTTGCCTATCTGGGCAGTTGTGTAATCAGCCTTCTTGAGTTGTTTCATCATGTTGGGTAGTTCCGGGTCAAGATCTTTGATACCATTGGTAGACACACCATGCTGATGCGTGTATAACCCGCTTATAACCGAAGCACGAGACGGCATGCAGATGGGGCTCTGGCAGTAGGTGCGGCTGAAGCGAACACCCCTGGAGGCCAATTCGTCAAGATTGGGAGTCTGGATCACACTGTTACCGGCACACCCCATGGCATCATGCCGGTGCTGATCAGAAAACAGATACACGATGTTGGGCCTACTGCGAGTCGCCATTCAGCCTCCTTCTGTCTATGGGACTACCTCCGCTTCCTTGAGTCTTCCGATGTCCTCCCCGTCATAGCCCGTTGACCTGCCCCCATCGGTGGCGCCACCTACTGAGCCAGAGCTTCGAGCGCCCTGGTTTCAGGTGAATGTGGGCAACGGTGCCTCCTCGTGAGGTATGTCTCGTACGGTTACTGCCTGGCCTGCTCAGCCCTGTGCCTGGCCTCGCCGTCCGTGCGCTCGTCTTCCTCAGATCTGTACGGCTGATGGGTCACCTCGATGCGCGATATCGTGCCTTCGAACGGGAAGGGGGCGTCATAGTCATCGGTCACGGGCGAAAGACTGTCCCGGCCGATACTCATTCCCGTGGTGTGAGTGCGGATTGTTGAAGGTACTTGAATAGCGCCGCATTCCTCACCATTTATGAGCAGGGTGATGGTCCCCTGGTTATCAGCCCAGGTGAATGCAGCGCCGAGTGTGCTCTTACCCACAGGCACCAGCTTATCAGAACGAACCACGCAGTGTTTGGCCAGGGCGTTACTGTCGAATACGAGCCGTCCATCTTTGATATACCACGAAAAACCTGTGTTCTGGGTGCCGTGAGCTACGATTACCCCGTCTTGGTTCTTGTCAGCCCTTTCCACCTCGGCGGTCATGGTCCAGGAGCGAGCGCCGAAGGCGGGCGCGGCAGCCGTGGGCACGCGGGTGATGGGCGGGTAGTACACATAATAGCCGTGCTGATGGGGTGTCCCAGGCCGAAACCTTCCCTCCTGGGCGAACCGATTGCGTCCATCGTCAAGAGGCAATACACCATGGTGGCCGGCCTCGATCCACCATAACTCGATCATCTCCCTCAGTTTTTCCGGATTCTCAGTAGCCAGGTTATGGCATTCCGAGAAATCTTCGTCAAGATGATATAGTTCCCACTCATCGTCCGTATACGGCGCACCGGATCTATGGTAAGTCACGGCTTTCCAGCCATCAGCCCAGATGCCACGATGGCCCAACATTTCGAAATATTGCGGATCCTTTCGCGTTTTTTCATCCGGAGCGTCAAATGTATACGCCATGGATGTTCCGGAGATTGGTATCTGGTCATAACCGCAGTAGGAGCCCCGCGCTTCGACATCCAGCAGTTCGAGAATGGTGGGTACGATGTCGGTAACGTGGTGGAACTGGTACCGTATGCCGCCCTTATCGTTGATGTAGCCCGGCCAATGGATGATTAACGGGTCACGGACCCCGCCGCCGAAGGTATTCTGCTTGTACCATTTGAGTGGCGTGTTACCGACCTGGGCCCAGCCCCAGGGATAGTTGGAATGACTGTGCGGTCCACCGATCTCGTTGATGCGGGACTGGACCTCGTCAACGTCCTGCCCCACACCCAGGAAATACATGGCCTCGTCCATCATACCAGTAACACCACCTTCCTGGCTGGCCCCATTGTCCGAAGTTAGGATGATTATAGTATTGTCCATCTCCCCCATTTCCTCCAGGAACGAGATGAATCGACCGATATGGTGGTCAGTGTGGTCCAGGAAAGCGGCAAACGCTTCCTGGAGCTTCAGCGCAAATCGTTTCTGGTTTTCGGAGAGATCCGCCCATGGCTCAACGCTCTTGTTCCTTGGGGCGAGTTCGGTACCCTCGGGGATGATGCCCATCTTGAGCTGGTTTTCGTACCACGTTCTGCGGATCTCGTCCCATCCTGCGTCGAACCGGCCCTTGTATTTCTCAATGAACTCCGGAGGTGCCTGATGCGGGGAGTGGGTCGCTCCGAAAGGCAGGTAGAGGAAGAACGGTCGGTCAGGACGAACCGATTTCAGATCACGGATGAACTCCATGGACTTATCCACCAGGTCTTCGGTTAGATGATATCCCTCTTCGGGGCCGTATGGCGGATCTACGTAATGATTGTCATAGGTGAGTTGGGGGTAGAATTGATCGATTTCACCCTGCATAAAACCGTAGAATCGATCAAAGCCTCTCTGCAGGGGCCATTGCTCAAAAGGTCCAGCCGTAGAGGTGTCCGCTGTCTGGGCCAGGTGCCATTTGCCGACGCAGAAAGTGGCAAAACCTTCCTCCCTGAGCATCTCGGCGATAGTAGCCGCGTGCCTGGTTATGTTACCCCGCCGATTGGGATAGCCGTTGGTCATACCTGATATCATGCCCATTCCCACTGTGTGGTGGTTGCGGCCGGTGAGAAGGCAAGCACGGGTGGGCGAACATAAGGTCGTAGTGTGGAAGTTGGAAAATCGAATCCCGCCCGCGGCCAGCCGGTCGATGTTCGGGGTTTCGATAGTTGAACCGTAGCATCCGAAGTGTGAAAATCCCAAATCATCGAACAGAATCACTACCACGTTGGGACTGTCTTTGACGGTCCTTCTCGGTTCCGGCCACCATGGAGTGGATTCATCAACCGTTCGTCCGATAACACCTTCAAATTTCTCATAATGATTCATTTTAGGACTCCTTCGTGAGTGTTTGTTCGATAAACCGGTATTTCCCATATCAACTCTAAGTGAGCCGACCTCGAATATTTTGATCCTTGAAACAAATGGTATCCCCCTCCCATTTGATTGTCAAGCTGATTAAAACCCCTCAGATAACCTAAAGCACCACGGAAGTCCAGTTCGGCGGCCCAAAACACCCGTTAAACAACCCAGAAGTAGCTCTCCACCTGAAAAATGAACATACTTCTCCGATCTTATTTGCCTGGTTGCCTCTGTGTGCCCTCAGTGTGCTAGCCCGGAGCCAGACTTAACCGGCTTATCCGCTTCAAGATGGCAGCAAACAGATCTCTGGACACCGCTACCTCAGCTAGTTGGAAGACAATCTGTCGGGCATGACGCACAATCCGTCCTCCTATCTTGATCAGCTTCACCTGAAGGCTGCGTAATGACCAGTCCTTGATTGCCTTCGGTAAGCATAGCCTACGCAGGAAGTTGCCCAGATTGTAGGCCAGGACGAATAGCTGCAACCGTACCTGGTTGGCGACAAACCGGTGGCATGAGAGCCTGTCCAGTTCAGGGCATACTTGCCTTCCTTGATCCATTGTTCCGCTGTCCCACGCCTGTTGTAGAAGTGCACCACGCCCTTGGGGTTTACGGAGAGGTTGGTCACGACGAAGCCTACCCGGGGGAATAGCTGTCCCTGGTGCCACTCCACTTTGGCCACCACCCGCCGGGGGTGGTCCCAGCTCTTTGCTTGATACTGGAAGTCGTGGTACCGAATGATAGGCTTCTTAGGTGGTTGCCCAACCGGTCGCTTCAGTAGATGCTTGATATGCTCCTGCAGTACCTCGTTGGCGGGAAGCCGGACGGCATAGCCAATGTCCCGTATCTCCAGGTAGTCGTACACCTCCGGCTTGGCAAAGGCAGCATCAGCCCTGAACAGCAGCCGCGCCCCTCTCTTTTGGTATCGCTCCACAACCGGCTCCAGGACCTGCCGCCAACGCTCAGCGCTATGGACATTGCCCGGCCGCAGCATCGCTCCTTCGCAATCTCCAAATTCATTGAAAAGGAATAGTGGGTGATAGCACACCGTCTCGAAGTGGCCGTTATAGGCGGCTCCTTCTTGCTCTCCATATACCGGGCTTT